>JASFOV010000418.1:0-4681 GCA_050116355.1 Anaerolineae bacterium | reverse complement strand
CAAGGGCAATCACCATGAACTAATGGCAAGCTGCGATACCTATCGGGAAATCGCCTATTCGCAGTTGAGTGAGGAGGAGTTGGCATGAGTTTTCACGGTGGCACGACCTCTTCCAATAGCAGGCGGCGTGGCGGCCCTATGAGGCGCGGCCCCATGGGGCGCGGTGGTCCTATGGCCATGATGAAGGGCGACAAAGCGCGCGATTTCAAGGGCACCCTGCGCAAGTTGATCCAGTATCTGGACTCCTATCGGATTGCCATTCTGATCGTGATGAGCTTTGCGGTGGCCTCTACCGTCTTTAGCATCGTCGGCCCCAAGATCTTGGGCCAAGCAACCACTACGCTCTTTGAGGGCGTCATCGGCGAGATCACCGGCACAGGGACCGGGATCGACTTTGCCGCGATTGGGCGGATCCTTCTGACGACCCTGGCGCTGTACGCGGGTTCTGCGCTGTTTAGCTTTGTCCAGGGCTGGATCATGGCCCGCATAGCCACGAACATTACCTATCGACTGCGCAAGGATATCGCGGCCAAGATCAACCGCATGCCCTTCAAGTACTTTGACACCACGAGTCAGGGCGAGGTGCTCGCGCTCCTCACCAACGACGTCGATACCGTCAACCAGACCCTCAACCAAAGCCTGTCGCAGATCATCACCTCGGTGGTGACCGTGGTCGGCGTATTGGTCATGATGCTAACCATTAGCTGGCAGATGACCCTGGTGGCGCTCTTGATCGTCCCGCTTTCGATGGGCATCATCACCCTGGTGGTGAGGAAATCGCAAAAGTACTTCACCCAGCAACAGGACTACCTAGGTCACGTCAATGGGCACGTCGAAGAGATGTTCGGTGGTCACCTGGTGATGAAAGCTTTCAACGGTGAAACCGAAAGTGTTGAGCGCTTCGATGGTTTGAACAATACCCTCTACGATGCAGCCTGGAAATCCCAGTTCCTGTCCGGTTTGATGTTCCCCATCATGGGCTTCGTCGGCAACCTCGGGTACGTGGGGATCGCGATTCTGGGCGGGTACCTGGCTGTCCGCAACGCCATCACGGTGGGCGACATCCAGGCCTTTATCCAGTACGTTCGCAACTTTACCCAGCCGATCACCCAGATCGCCAATATCTCGAACATTCTCCAGCAGACTGCGGCCGCGGCCGAGCGCGTCTTTGAATTCCTGGCTGAGGAGGAGGAAATCCCTGACGTAGCGGATCCTGTGCAACCGCAAGGGATCGCGGGGCAGGTTGTCTTTCAGAACGTTCAGTTTGGCTACTCCCCCGACAAGGTCATCATCCACGACTTTTCCGCCAGTGCAGAAGCGGGACAAAGGATCGCCATCGTTGGTCCCACCGGCGCCGGCAAAACGACCATCGTCAAATTGCTGATGCGTTTCTACGATGTAGATAAGGGTGCCATCCTGGTCGATGGCCACAACATCAAGGATTTTCGGCGCGAGGATTTGCGCTGCATGTTCGGTATGGTGTTGCAGGATACCTGGCTGTATAACGACACGATCATGGAGAATATCCGGTATGGATGGTCCGGCGCTAGCGACGAACAGGTGATTGCCGCCGCCAGGGCCGCCCGTGTCGATCACTTTGTGCGCACCCTGCCCGAGGGCTATGGCCTGGTACTCAACGAAGAAGCGACCAACATCTCTCAGGGCCAGAAGCAGCTCCTGACCATCGCCCGGGCCATCCTGACCGATCCCAAGATGTTGATCCTGGACGAGGCGACCAGTTCGGTCGATACCCGTACTGAGATCCTGATCCAGGAAGCCATGTACAACCTGATGAAGGGCCGCACCAGCTTTATCATCGCTCACCGCCTGTCCACCATCCGCAACGCCGACCTGATCCTGGTGATGAACGAAGGCGACATCGTCGAACAAGGCAAGCACGAAGAGCTCTTGGCTCGCGGCGGTTTCTACGCCGAGCTGTACAACAGCCAGTTTGAATCTGCCGGGATCGATACCGGCCCGCTCGAATTTGCAGAGGTGGATGAAGCACTTGTCACCGCTCAGTAATACTATCAGGTAGCGCAGCCCGTAGCTTGCCGCGAGATCCTGTGGCTGTGCCGGCTATCCAGTACAGCCACAGGGTTGCTCAAGATCCACCCGTCTTTAGCGAATGGTGGCAACGGCTGCCTGTGTGTGATCAAGACAGGGCCCGCACCCCTTTAGGATTCCGGGCACCTCGGCTCTGAATTGGTTCCAAGCCGCCAGCCGGGGCCAGCCAGACTCTCCAACAGCAGATCCACCACCTGCCCAACATCCTCTGCCGGCAATGAGCCGTCATCCAGTGCCCCAAGGGTGCCCAACTGGTGAAGGAAAGAGAGCTTGAGCAACTTGGTCACGAATCCGGCCGATACATCCTCCCGGATCTCGCCCGAGGTTTGTGCTTCGGCTACCAGCTCGAGGAGCAGGTCAGAATGTTGTCTCGTGCTCCCGTCAGGTCCTGGTGGTGGCGCACCCAGTTGCGCGACAAAGGCGTGATGTATCAGCTCAATATCCTGCCGGGCTTGCTCATGCATCATGCGCAGCAACAGCTTGATGCGAGTGACAGGGCTCGCCGGTCTGTCTTGCCCCGTACGTGCGGCGGCGCCCAACTGCTCTACGCTCCATAAGTCCAGTTCGCTCAGGAGAGACTCTTTGGAGGGGAAATAGTTGAAGAAGGTTCCTTTGGCGACGCCGGCAGCTTCTGTGATCTCTTCCACCTTTGTCGCATCATAGCCTTTCGTGCAGAACAAGCTCAACGCTGCCATAAGCAGAGCCTGGCGCGTTTCCAGCTTTTTCCGCTCCCGGCGTGATGGCGATTTGATCACCTCTGTCCTCCTCGTTTGGCACTACTGGTTGCGAGGAGGAGGGTGGGGCTATGCTCTTCGGTGGTCGAAATCTGCGCGAGGAACTATCTAATAGGGCCTCGCAGTTTTCGGCGCATCCTCGGTTTCCTGGTTGGCGGTGTAGAAAGAGGCCAATCAGCTTCCATTGCTGCCTCGTGACCAGGGACCGCTCCACCGTGGACTGAGTCCTCAGTTTGACAAGAGGCGATTTCGGGACTATGATATCTTTATCGTCGAACCTCTACTGCAAAGAGGGCACTCTTCCAGGCTTCCGGTGTCCTAGTCAAGAGTTGCACAAGCTAGCCATTCGGATGTGCCATGCTGAACCCCTGCAGTCCAGGGACCCAGGTAGATAGGCCGGAGTAGCTCGGTCTACTCGATAAATAGGGCGCACCTAGCGCAGAAGAACGTCAGTGACAACACTAGTGGAAATAGAGGCGGCTAACAAGAATAGTCTCATCCCCCTATTTCAAAACTGCCAATACGATCGAGTCCTCATCGATAGCGTCCTCGAAGGATGCTTCGGCAATGCTTATGCAGATTCAGCTCATCAGCCAGCCGTGGCACGCCTAGATTCTGGAGCTTTCACCCTGCTTGGGGGCAACCCCCGGGCCACTGGAGTGAAAGACTTGCTTCGCCTCGCGCCTATCGACTATGTGACACCTCAAACGGATGACTGGCGGCGCGCTCTTCAGGAAGAGTTTGGCGCTGGCATGACAGTGTTGCCCTTTACGGATTTCTCTCCGGCTGCGCTTGAGGCAACCCATTTGGCAAGATTGATAAAGACCGTTCCACCCACCTTTGAGCTCAGGCGAATTGACAAATCCCTCGCCGAGCAATTGTCTTCTGACCTGGGCAATGCGTATTTCTTCGAGAACTTTCATTCGGTAGAAGATTTTTTGGGGCGTGGCATTGGCTATTGCCAGGTGTACCAGAACAAAATCGTGAGTGCGGCCACTTCTATGGCGCAAAGCCGCAAGGCCATTGACGTTGAAATTGAGACCATGCCAGGTTTTCGCAGGCAAGGCTTGGCCACGGTGGTAGGTGCCAAATTGATAGCCCGTTGTTTGGAGTAGGAGATCGAACCGTGCTGGCTGGCAGCGAATGCCGCATCCGAGAGGCTTGCGGTAAGATTGGGGTATGTTCGGAGGAAAACCTATGAGACCTTTGCCATACCAGCGTAGGAGTGTGCCCAACAAGCGCGTCCAGCCGACCGCCTGATCGAGAGGTTCATTGTAACCAGTCTTGGTCTTGACGGTTCTGGTCATTGTTGGGCGCATCGTTTCAACCGGCGGTGGTGATGCGCGGGCCGTTGCCCGTCTGGACGAGAGACCGCCAATCGGTAGTGACCGAGAACTCAGCACAGGGAGGAGGTTCCTATGAAGCCGGCCTTATTGGTTGTTGACGTTCAGAAGGAATTCTTCAAGTTTGGTCCGACAACAGCACAGTCCCTCAACGACGCTATTGAGTACATCAACGCAGCCATTGCACTGTTCAGAGATAAAAATCTGCCGGTCATCTGCGTCCAACACATCGATGAAGAGGAGAACCTTGTACCAGGCGAGGAGGGATTCGGATTGCCTGAGGAGCTGGACATTTTGCCCTCGGACTTGCATATCCATAAGACGTATGGGAATTCCTTCAACAAAACATCGCTGGAGGACGAATTGGGAGACCTTGGCGCAGACACGGTCATCATCACCGGTTTCTCCGCGGAGTATTGCGTACTGTCCACGTATCGAGGTGCCGAGGATCTTGATCTGACGCCCATCATCCTGCGTGGGGCACTGGCTAGTGACAAACGGGAGAATATCAAGTTTGTGGAGAGCATCAGTAACATT
>JASFOV010000417.1:0-4690 GCA_050116355.1 Anaerolineae bacterium | reverse complement strand
GATCTGTTCCCGGTCCATCCAGATCCGGTTGATCTCGCCTACGATCTTTTCCATTTCGATCGTGGCGCTGTCACGATCGGGAAGGTTGCTGATGGTGATCTCGAACGGCTTGATGGCTACGGAATGGTCCTCAAAGCTCCAGGTGATCTGTTGGGCCCGTGGGCTGTAGACGACCTTCTTCCATTTGGCATTCAGGTAGGGAAAGACATCGCTGAGATCCTCTTGAAAACGGGCGGTTGCGTTCCAGTATTCTGCACCGGGCTCACATGCCGGCGCTTCTAGATGCATTTCGTAGTCCTTGGCGATGAACACGATTGTACCTCCTCAGTGTTGCTGCTGGCTGTTGGCAGCGTGGTATGGGGCCAGTGTACCATGCTCCGGATGATGTGTCAAACTCGGGGTGGACCTGCCTCCTAGGGCTTGTTTTTTTGTACGATAGATGACGATGTGGACGATGGACATCCACGGACAGAAAGGGAGATTGCATGATTGCGACGCGTGAGGGAGCTTGGGAGTTGGTGAACGAGTACACACAGAACCAGAACCTGGTGAGGCATATGCTGGCTGTGGAAGCAGCAATGCGTGCCTACGCCCGCAAGTTTGATGAGGATGAGGAGCTTTGGGGAATTGTCGGTCTGGTTCACGACTTTGACTATGAGCGCTATCCCGACTTGTCTATGGAAGGGCATCCTGTAGTTGGTTCGCGCATTCTCCGCGAACAGGGCTGGCCAGAAGAGATCGTGCGGGCAGCACTGGCCCATGCCAGCAGTTACACCGGTGTCCAACCCGAGTCGCTGATGGAGAAATCCTTGGTGGCTGTGGACGAATTGACTGGGTTTCTGGTAGCTGTTGCCCTCGTTCGTCCATCAAAGGACATCCGTGACATCACCAAGATCCGCTCCGTTAGAAAGAAATGGAAGGATCGCTCCTTTGCGGCAGCTGTTGATCGTGAGGAGATCGAACAGGCGTGTGTGATGCTGGGCGTGGATCTATGGACCGAGCACATCCCGTTGGTCTTGGAAGCGATGAAAGAAATCGCCCCCGAGCTGGGGTTGGCAGGACAGCCGGCGGATGCTTCTTGACACCTGTGTTCGGCTGTGCTACACTCTGCGCAGCTCTTTGAACAATGCCACATTTACGTCTCCGAGCTTGTTCACCTAAAGCCCGAGCCTGCATCCCGTGATCCAGGGTCTGGTCATGGGAACGAGCCGGTAGGGTGAGGCTGGAAACGGCCGCGCCTCCCAGCTTTGGAAAGGAGATGAGCCGACGACGGCTTTGAGCGTTGAGTCTTTCCAAGACACGTTCGCTCCACTGATTTGGATCGTCGTTCGCTAGGGCGGCATCTCGTACCGAGGTGCCGCTTTTTTATGGATAGAGCTGGAATCTCAGGAGGTCATGAGCCGGGCAAGCGTGACTCCCACCAGAGCCCACAGACTGCTGGCTTGGGCCGACTGGGGGTATTGTCTGGGGATATCGAACCTTCCTATCTGAAAGGCAGTCAGTAAGATGATCTTTGTTGGACTGGATGATACCGATACGCTGGAATCGAGAGGTACAGGGCACTTGGCCCGCCATATCGCAGTGACTCTCGGCCAGGACTACAACGTGCTTGGTGTGACGCGCCACCAGCTTCTGTTGGATCCACGCGTGCCCTGCACCAAGAAGAACAGCTGCGCTGCAATCGCGCTGGAAGTCAATGGCCAGCCAGATCTGGATGACCTTACGGAAAGGGTCCAGAGGCTGATGCTTGATTCCTTTGAGCCGGGGAGCGATCCTGGTCTGTGCATCGCATACGCCGTACCGGAAGCCATCAGCCAATTCGGGCGGCGTGCCCAACAACAGCTTGTCACCAAGGCTGAGGCTGAGGCCTTGGCCGCTGTCTATGGACTCTCCCTGGTAGGTCTTGGGGGTGACTGCGGCGGTGTGATTGGAGCGCTGGCTGCCGTTGGTCTGGCGGCCACTGGCGAAGATGGTCGCTATGTGTCGGTGGGGCGCTCGCGAGAATTGTCTGGTCTACAGTCTGTGGCGACCATCATGCAGGCTGGCATTGCTGCTGTGCGCACCGTTGACGGTCAGGGCGTGAGCGATGGATTGGTGCAAACGGACAAGCTACGGCCCGCTCGACGCGACGGGCAGGCTGTGGCCGTCGTGGAGTGGTGCCACGACCACTGGCTGCCTTTGAAGCTTGACTGATGCTCCAGGTACTCCAGGCCGACCAGGCGGCCTACCGCTATCCCCAGAGCAATCGTGGGTTGCAGTCGTTTTCCCTTTTGGTTCACGCAGCGGAGCAGGTGCTCATCACAGGCCCTTCAGGTTGTGGCAAGAGTACCCTGGCTCGCTGTCTGACGGGTCTCATCCCTCATCTGTACCGCGGCAACCTGGATGGTCAGGTCTGGGTGGAAGGACAGCGGACGGTGGATCTCTCTCTCTGGCAGCTGGCCGAGCGAGTCGGCACGGTCTTTCAGAATCCGGCCGCCCAGATGCTGGCTGAGTCTGTGGAAGAGGAAATTGTTTTTGGCCTCGAGAACCTAGGGTTAGCGCGCGATGAGATTGGAGCGCGGCTGGAAGAGACTCTGACCCGTTTTGGCCTTCAAGAGATGCGCTGGCGCTCGCCACAGACGTTGTCGGGTGGCGAACAGCAGAAATTGGCCTTGGCCTCCATCATCGCTCGTCGACCCCGGATTCTGGTGCTGGACGAACCGCTCTCCATGCTCGACAGTACCGCTGCGATAGAGTTGGTGGCCTATCTGAACGAACTTGTCCGAAGCGGTACCTCAGTGGTGGTTTGTGAGCATCGTGAGGAGTATTTTGAAGACATTCCGAACCTCCGAACCCATCGCCTTCACGGGCCTGCCGTGGATGGTCAAACGGTTCCCCAGCTACGCACGGCTCCGGTGGGACCGCAGGCAGCAGAGCTCGAGGTGAGTGATCTTGCGGTCACGCTGGGCGGACGGACGATCCTGAGTGATTTGTCGTTCTCTGCCGGGATGGGACAGATCCTAGCAATCGTAGGCCGGAATGGGGTGGGAAAGACAACGCTTCTTCGCGCGTTGGCGGGTCTCCAGGCTCATGCTGGCTCGGTGGCGATAAACGGTTCTCGACCAGATCTGGGCCTGGTATTTCAGAACCCCGACTTGCAGTTGTTCAATCCTTCGGTTCGTGAGGAGGTACTTTATCGCCTTTCAGAGCCGGACATGAAACTCTATGAGTGGCTAATGCGGGCGCTCGGCCTGGATCGCTATCAAGATGTTCCCCCGCTGCTGCTGAGCGAAGGGGAAAAGAAGCGGGTGGCGCTGGCAACCGTACTCATGCGCAAGCCACGGCACGGTATTCTTTTGGACGAGCCCTCCCTCGGTCAGGATGTTGTGCACAAGGCTCAGCTGGTCGGCGTCGCACGAGCCCTGGCTGAGGCGGGCCAGATTGTCATCTTGACCACACACGATCTGGCTCTGGTCACTCACGCCGATCGCCTGTTGCTTCTGGGGCCCGATGGTTTCGTTGCACAAGGCACCCCTGGGGATGTCCTGGACGATGAGGCGGCTTGGCGCCAACTGGGACTACGGGTACCGGAGTGGATAACGCAGCAAAGCACCTGGGAAAAGCGGCCATGATTCGATTGGGTATGTCGGGGCGCACTAAAGAACTGGCCCTGCTCGATCATTCGCCTCTGCGACACGCCGATCCTCGCACAAAACTTGCCTTGAGTCTGTGTGCTTCTTTTGCCGTTATGCTGCCTCTTCCAAGGCTGGTTGCTTTTATGGGTGTATATGTCTTGCTACTACTTTGGGCGCGCTTGCTGACAGAGGCGGCACGACAGGTCTGGCGACTCAAGTGGGTACTACTGATCCTGTTTGTTGTGGACTGGATCTTTGTTTCACTCGACCTGGCAGTTGTCGTGACCCTGAGACTTGTTCTGTTGGCGGGAGCCTTTTCCCTCTTCTTTGGCACGACCACACCCGGAGAGCTACGTCTGGCCCTGGAATGGATGCGCGTCCCCTATCGGTATGCCTTCAGCCTCAGCCTCGCCTTCCAAAGCGTGGGGCTGCTGGATGATGAATGGCGGGCCATTCGAGAAGCCCAACGAGCCCGAGGAGCCTGGGTGCCTCCACAGTCCAGTTGGCGGGAGCTCGTAGAGAGACTCAGGGATTTGGTTGCGCTGGCGGTGCCCGCCATCGTAATGACGACGAAACGAGCGTGGGCCATGACTGAGGCAGCCTATGCCCGCGGGTTTGATTCACCCCGTAGGAGGCCGTTCCGGCGCTTGTCCATGGGCTGGCTGGACTGGATCCTTTTGCTGGCTGCACTTGTCGTCATGCTAGCACTTGTGCTCTGGAGGTAATCTGCCCCGGACGAGCGTTGTGTGTTGCTGAAAGCCAGGGTTGACGCTGAAGATGGATCTTCTATTGGCGCGGCTGCCATCTGGTGAACAGCTGGCCCCGATGCCCGCGCAACAGGAAGGAGTAAGCTGTGACACAATCAACGAGAGTGATCATCGCACTGGTGACATTGGTGGTCCTGATTGGCCTTGTGCTGGGTGTGGATGCCCTACGAAGAAGGCAGGACGCTCCAGACCAGGGGGCTCAGGACATGCCTACCCCCGTCCCAGGTGCGATTCCCATATATCTTGATGAGCAGTTGGTGGGTGCCTTTGCTCCTACGGATCTGGAGGAAGTGCAGACGGTGAGTTTTG
>JASFOV010000416.1:0-4694 GCA_050116355.1 Anaerolineae bacterium | reverse complement strand
GAGGTGGGCATAGGCCTTTGGATCAAAGGTGCCCTCAGCGGCGGGCGCTGTCGCCCACAACTCCTGGACAGTGAGCTCATTGGTCATCGTCTGGCCACTCCTCCCCCTCCGCTCCGGTCTCTGCGTCCCCCTCTGGCTCGGACCCGGCCTCCTCTGCTTCGGCCATCAACACCTCGGCCCAATCCCGCGTCCCGCATTCGGGGCAGGTCAGCAATTTGGCGCCCGGCTTGTGCGGGGCCATGAGGTCGGTCCAGGTTGAAATGACAAAGTCGTGGCCGCAGGCGGCGCAGTAATAGACGGTGCTGGAGCTATGCCAGCGGACGAGGAGGAACAAGGTAGCACCGACGACTACCAGCCACAAGAACAGGCCCATGGGCCACACTTGGGGCAAAATCACGGCCCCGGAGAGGACCACGACGATCACAAACGCCAGAAGGTAGAGCGCTGTCTTTCTGCGGTCGCTGCGGCTCACCGGTCGCTTGCCAGTCATGGTCACCTGCCTACTCTGTTTGGATCAAGCCGTTTCCCCGGCCGGCAGCTCGATGGTACAGTGGGCGCAGCGCACGGCCTCGATGGGGATCTCGGACCGGCATTCGGGGCACTGCTTGGTCGTGGGCGCGGCCGACTCCTCCTCCTTGGCCGAGCTTTCATGGAGCCGGTTGTAGCCTTTGACCAAGTAGAACACCACCAGGCCGACGATGAGCAACGAGATCAAGCTGTTGACGAACAGACCGATATTGATCGTCGCCGCCCCGGCCTCCTGGGCTTGGGCCAGGGTCGTATACTCGCCCGGCCCCAGAGTGATGAACCAGTTGGTGAAATCGAGGCCGCCGGTGAGATAGCCGATGGGCGGCATGATGATGTCATTGACCAGCGAGTTCACCACCGTACCAAAGACGCCGCCGATGATGATGCCGATGGCCATATCGACCATGTTGCCCCGTAGAATAAACTCCCGGAACTCCTTGAGCATGGCTCCTACCTCCTTGCTGCCAGTATCGGTTCAAAAGCTGGCTCCGGGCCACGGCGATTGCGTGGCGCGGACGCCTGTTCTCTGGGATTATAGTTGAGAATGGGCTAGGGGTCAAGTGGACGCAAGTCCACTAGCCGGGGGGAAAGATCTTGCCCGGGTTGAGGATGTTGTGCGGGTCGAACACCGCTTTGATGCGCCGCTGCAGATCGATGACCACCGGATCCATCACCAGCGGCAGGTACGCCGCCCGCTTGGACCCCACGCCGTGCTCGCCGCTGAGGGTGCCGCCCAGGGCCGCGACGGAGCGGTAGAGCTCTTCGAGCAGGGACGGCAGGCTGGCCTGCCAGGCTTCCATCGACATCTCGGGCGGCTTGACCGGCGTGGCGTGCAAGTTACCGTCGCCGGCATGCCCGTAGCACGGGATCAAGACGCCGTACTCGGCCGACAGGCGCTCCAGCTCGGGCATCAGATCCGGGATTTGGGCCAGGGGCACGACGACGTCCTCCAAGCTCTGGACCGGGCTGATGGCCTTGAACGCTTCGGCCAGCATCTGGCGCGGTCGCCACATGCGTCGCTCGGTGTCGGGGGTGTTGCCCACATAGACGTCCAGGGCCCCGGCGTCCAAGCACAGCTCGGCCACGGTTTCCATCTCCCGCTCTACTTGCTCGCGGTCGTAACCGTCGACCTCGAGCAGCAGCATGGCGCCGATATCGGGCTGCGGCGGTCGCTCGTTGAGAAACGCATAAGCCGTTTCGACCGAGAGGCGGTCCATGAACTCGACCGAGGCCGGCACCAGGTGGCCTTGGGTCATGACCCGCGGCACCGCGGCGATGGCGGTCGGGACATCGGCAAAGGGAACGAGCAACACCGCCCGCGCGGCGGGCATGGGTACCAGGCGTAGCGTGATCTGGGTGAATATGCCCAACGTGCCCTCCGACCCGACCAGCAGGTGGATCAGATCGTAGCCGGTGACATCTTTGACCCGCTTGCCGCCCAGCTGGACGATCTCGCCAGTCGGCAGCACGACCTCCAGGCCCAGGACGTAGCGCCCGGTGACGCCGTACTTGATGGCCCGTCCGCCCCCGGCATTCTCGGCGATGTTGCCGCCCACGAAGCAGGACTCAAGGCTCATCGGGTAGCCGGCGTAGAACAAGCCATGGGGCTGCACCGCCTCATTGACCTCGTTGGTCACCACGCCCGGCTCGACAGTGATGGTCATGTTGGCCGTATCGATCTCGAGGATACGGTTCATGCGCTCGACCGAGAGCACGATGCCGCCGTGGACGGGTACGGCGCCACACGACAAACCGGAGCCGGCCGCCCGGGGTGTGACCGGCACCCGCTCGGCGTTGGCCAGGCGCAGGATGGCCGCCACCTCTTGCGCCCCATCGGGTTTGACAACGGCCTCCGGCAGGTGGGCGTAGGCCTCGCCAGCCACCTCGTCATGGGCATAGGCCGCCAAGCGCTCAGCATCGTCGTAGAGCACGTTCGTCGCGCCCACGATCTCGCGTAACTTGGCGGCAATTTCAGCTGTAACTGGCTGGTATTCGGTCATTTATCCCTGGATGTAGGGTACGGTTTGCGGGCCGTCGGGCAGGACGGCGATGGTAGCGCCGGGGTTGTCGCGGCGGATGCCGGCCACGGTCGCCTCGATGGAGCGACAGGGGATGACCAAGGCCCGCCGCAGCTCCTCGTCCAACAACCCATCGGCGTACACGTGCACCCGCGCCTTCTGCTGAATCTGGGCCTGGATCTGCGCCTCCCACTGATCCTGGCAGCGAAAGCCCGGCGCCTGGAGGCGGGCCAGCAACGCGTCGAGCGAGCCAGCCTCCCACAGCAGCCGCTTGTACTGGCCATGATCGGGGATGCCATCCCAACACTCGGCGGCGACGATGATATCCCCGCCAGGCTTGACGATCAACGATGCGGCGGACATGCCCTTGACCGCCTGGTACAGGTTTAGGTCCAACGGATAGCCGCTATTGGAGGTGATGACCACATCAAAGGGGGCGGGCACGGACCGCATGGCGGTCTGGCGCGCAAAGGTGACCCCGGCCCCGTGAGCAGCGACCAGCTCCCCGGCAAAGACCCCGGTGATCTCCCGCTGCTGGTTGAGTGTGACATTGAGCACAAAGGAGGGCTGCGTGACCTGAGCCACGGCCAACATCTCCTCCCACAGCGGATTGCCTTCGGTCACGGCCCACGTCGCGCCCGGCTGGGCGATCATCTCCGGCCCGTGGTTGTCCAGGATCGACCCGGCATCAGCGATGCCGGGCAGCACCGCTTTGGGTCCACCGCTGAACCCGGCGAAGAAGTGGGGTTCGATAAATCCGGTCAAGATACGCACCGAGGCGGCCAAATAATCGGGATGGATGCGCACAGGTTGACCGGCGCGGTTCGTGGCGACCTCTACCAGGTCTGGGGCCCAGGCGTCGTGCTGCACGATGCGATAGCGATCCACCACCGCAGTGCCCAGCATCTGTCGCAGCTCGCCATCCGTCTGGGGCCGGTGGGTGCCGAGCGCATTGAGCAGCGTCACCGCCCGGTCGGGTACCCCGGCCAGGGCCAGTTCCTCCAAGAGGGGGGGCAGGACGCGATCGTTGGGCATCGGTCGCGTCAAGTCACTGAACACGACGGTGACGGTGGCCGACGGCCCCAGCAGCGCACCCAGGGGAGGCGTGCCATTGGGCGCCCGCAAGGCTTCGACCAAGGCCCTGCGCTCGTCAGGCAACCCAGGCACCGGGCGGGGCTCAATAACCGTCAGCGGCGCATCGCCGGGCAGGTCGATATCCAGTCCGGTTCGGCCGTAGGCCAGCGTTAGGCGCACGCCGGCCCCCGCGACATCCCTCGACACACCCTCACGACCCAGACTCCAGTTCGATGTCGTCCAACGCGTCGTGGAAGCCATGCTCTACATCGGACCCAACCCACAGGTCGAGGGCCTTGAGAATGGCCCGTTCCGACACATCGGGCTCGCTGTAGGTGGAGACCAGGAAATCGCGCATTTCCTTGGCCTTGCGTTGGCGCAGCTCGGCCTCCACGTCGTCCAGTCGCACCATACGCGCTACCACGGCCTCGATCTTTTTGTCATCCCATTCCAAGGCGCGGACCATCTTTTCCTGGAGGCGTCGCGCCGACTCACTCTCGCGGCGAGTCGCCCGCTGCCGGATCTGCTGGATCATCTCGTAGGTCTCGTAGGCATGGGTGGCCGCCGCCAGCCGCGTCTGGTAGGTCTTGCCCTCCTGCTCGGCCAGATGCGTCCAGTGCAGGAATTGGCTGTACACAAAGAGGCTGATCGTTGGAAAGACCAGCAAAACACTCACATACAGGAGCTCGCCAGCGGAACCGATGGCCGAACGGGCGGACGAGCGCAAGATCAACAGGATGAGCAGGACCAGCACATTGGCCACAAACAGGGCCGCCGTCCGGTAGACGTGTCGTTGGGCGATCCCGCCCAACCAAGCGCGCAGACGCAGATCCTCACGGGCGACGGCCAGATCAAAAGCGCGGCGCTTGCGCAAGGCGCGGATCTCCTCGGGCTCCAGCGGCGACTCTTCGATGACGGGGCTCGTCTCGAACAACACCTGGCTGTCCGGTACCCGCTTTTCGACGCTTTCAATCCAGCGCTTGACAAAGTCGGCAGGTTGCACCACTCCGGCCAGCAGTGGCTCGAGATTGGGGACCAGCCGCGCCAGCCGGATGCGCATCTCGGGCTCGCGGG
>JASFOV010000415.1:0-4695 GCA_050116355.1 Anaerolineae bacterium | reverse complement strand
GACCTATCATTTGAGATCTTTTTAGACGGCAAGAACTACACGCGGGTGGACTTTACATCCCTACCCTGTGCACCGACCGCGACCTCCATACCTGTGCCACCCCAACCAACGTTGAGCAGCCGGGTGGCACCCACGCCATCCTTGCCACCGCCAACCCAAGCGCCCCCGGCCGCGCCCCGGCCTCCTGAGTCACCGGTCGGCTGGCAAGGTCATGTGGCCCAGCATCTTACAGACCTGGATGGTAGATACTATGCCACCATTGCCGTGCGGGTCATTGGCCGCCCAGCGGGTCAGGAGGTGCAGATCCAATCCGGCAGCTGGAGCGAGACCTGCAAATCCGGCACCAAGCCGGAACATGGACCAGATGCCTGCGAGTTCGGCTCCCTGAAGGCAGGAATATATCGCCTCCAGCCCACAGGCCTGGATACCTTCTTAGATGTAGAGGTCGAGCTGAAGGACTTTGTCCTGGTCGAGTTCTCCTATGTGGGCCCGGCGCCCCAGACTCGTTGGGTTGGTTCGGTGGTGGAGAATACCAGCGGCAGCCAAGCAACGGAGCATGCCAACTCAGCCATTGCTGTCATTGTAGCGGGCCGGCCTTGGCACCAGGTCGAGATTTGGGCCGATGGCTTTGCTGCCTCGTGCACCACCGGCTACAAGCCCGAGTATGGCCCGGATGCCTGTGAGTTTGGTGGGTTGCGGGCGGCGACCTATACCATTGCACCCCAAGATCTCAATGTCAGTACCCAGGTAACGGTGGACGGCTGGGGATGGGCCATGGTACGCTTTGATGAAGTGGCCATAGCCCAACCTGTGCCTACCCGCCCAGCCCCGGATCAGTCACCAACTGCCCAGCCAGTGGTTTCACCGGGCGTGCCATCTGTTACCCAGCCGCAGGCTACACCCACAGCCACCGCCTCGACGTGGCAGGGACGGATTGTACGTAACACGAGCGGCGAACAGGAAGGTAGTGGTGTCTCGTCGGTGATTGTAGTGCGAGTCATCGGCTGGCCGGGTGTTCCGGTTACCATCACAGGCGGTGGGGGGTGGAAAGCGTTCTGCATCACCGGTACCAAGCCAGAGTATGGCCCAGATGCCTGCGAGTTTGGCGGTCTGTGGCCCAGTGTTTATACCCTGAGCCCTGAGGGCGCAGACATGGCCGTTGACGTGGAGATGGATGGCCGCGGTATCGCCTTCGTAGAGTTTACTGCACCCTAGCTGACCGGCTCTACCGCCAGGACCAGGCCAGAGGCGGAGCATCCTGGGGATAAATGTCTACAATGGACCAGCGCCGTACAGGATTGCCGGCGGCCTCGCCCCAATAGCCACCCGGGACGAGTAGATCAAAGGTGTAGACGCGATCGGGATGTGTCTCGCTGCCAAGGAGGACCTGAACCCGGGCGCCCCCGGCCTGCCCGGGATCGTCGATGATGGCCGGCTCACAGCAGGTACGCCACCATACGATATCCAGCGTCTGAGAGTGCAGAGTTGGACCGTAGGCCAATAGCTCCGTGGTGATCGAAGCGTGCCGGTTCTGGAGGGATAGGTTGGATGGGTCGGTCAGAACCCACAGATCTAGGGCGGCTGACCGGTCTCCTTCCGCGATGGCAGCCAGATACTGCCGGACCTGCGCCTTAGGAGCCTGGCCCAGCACCTGTTCTACCAGTTGATGGTCAATCGGTGAACAGGCCCCTGGTGCTAGAATCACCAAGAGAGCGAGCGCTGCCAAGGTCAGTCCTGTTCGCCAAAGCAAGTCGTACATCTTTGTTGCTCCAAGGATCAGCCCGATTCTTCTAGGGCCTGGTTTGGACCCGAGAAGCGAGGCCCGTACCGTCCGCGGGACCTGCTTGGTGGGATCCGGGCCCGCCTGGACACGTGCCAGGCGCTGTGTGCCATCATAGCATGTCAGACACGCACTTGCCTGACGCTTGCTCAGCGGCAAACCAGCGCCGACCGCAGAGAACGAGCGCCATCGTCTACTTGGTTGGTAGAGCCAGTGATGGCCTATGGTTCTCTGTTACTTTTCTATTACTATTTGACTTGACTCTTGAGGCGATATGTGTTATACTTGGCAAGCCTGCAGGATAACCACAATCCTCACCGCGTCCAATTGCATCTATAAGGTGTGTTCTCAGTCAGTAAACTAGTTGGACGCCATTCGTATCTGATACAGGGTATGCTCATAGCTCCTCAAAAGGCGTGCACATCCTAAAATCCAATTCTGTGTTGCATAACGGGAATCCATGTGACAGTTAACCTGGCCGTCTTTGTGGTGTGAGAACCATCCTGCATCGCATCGATGCACATCGGTGCGCGAGTCGAATCTTCCCTTCCAACCTACACAAGTGATGGAGATGTAACGTGAACATAGTCGAGTTAGAGACCAAGACGCTGAACGAACTTCAGGATCTGGCGCGCGATCTCGAGATCAGCGGGTACAGCCGCCTTAAAAAACAAGACCTCGTCATGCGCTTGCTGCAAGCCCAGGCGGAGGGCCAAGGGCTGCTCTTCGGCGGCGGGATCCTTGATATCATCTCTGATGGTATCGGATTCCTGCGCTCCGGTGACCTGTTGCCCAGCAATGACGATATCTATGTTTCGCAGTCTCAGATCCGGCGTTTTGGATTGCGTGCTGGCGATACAGTGATAGGCCAGGTACGCCCGCCCAAAGAGAATGAGAAATACTTTGGGCTGCTGAGGGTCGAGGCGGTCAACGGCACCGATCCGGAACGGGCGAAACGCCGGCCGTGGTTTGATGGCTTGACGCCAATCTTTCCTCTCGATCAGCTCAAGCTGGAGTACGGCCAATTCCCGCTTTCAACGCGCCTGCTGGACATGCTGGCGCCCATTGGATGCGGTCAGCGCGGTCTGATCGTATCCCCGCCCAAGGCGGGTAAAACCACGATCTTGAAGCAAATTGCCAATGGGATCACCAGCAACCAGAGTGACCTGCATCTGATGGTTGTACTGATCGGGGAGCGACCTGAGGAGGTAACGGACATGGCCCGGTCGGTGGAGGCGGAGGTAATGGCTGCCACCTTTGACGAACCGGTGCAGCATCATGTGCGCGTCGCCGAAATGGCCTTGGAACGGGCCAAACGCCTGGTCGAGATTGGACAGGATGTGGCTATCTTGGCAGACTCGATCACTCGCTTGGCGCGGGCCTACAACCTAATTGTTCCACCCAGCGGGCGAACGCTCTCAGGTGGTATCGATCCCGCAGCGCTATATCCGCCCAAACGGTTCTTTGGCGCAGCGCGGAATATCGAAGAAGGCGGTAGTTTGACCATCATTGCCACCTGTCTGGTCGATACGGGGAGCCGAATGGACGATGTCATCTACGAGGAATTCAAGGGCACCGGCAACATGGAAATGCACTTGAACCGCAAATTGGCCGAGCGGCGCCTGTTCCCCGCTATCGACATCGAACGCTCTAGCACACGGCGAGAGGAACTGCTTCTGAGCAAGGATACCCTGGCCAGGGTGTGGACGCTCCGGCGGATGATCGATGCCTTGGGCGGTGGCGCTGATGCCGTGGAACCGGTGTTGGACCGCCTGCGCAAGACTCGAAGCAACGCTGAGTTCCTGTCCACGCTGAATCGCGACGTATAGCCTCTGTTATTGTCGAGCACGCCCTGGGCGGCACAATTTGGTCATGTATCCCTTCTGTGGTATAATGATCCTGCCGCCTAGGGCGTTTTGTGCGGCCTAACTCTTGTGGAGTAGCTAATGATCGAGTCGCATACCAAGCTTCCCTCGCAGGAAGGTGAGCCGGCGACCGCCGGTGACAAGGCCCGACAGTATGTGGGGGCTATCTTCCGCGGGGTTCAAGATAGGCTTGGAGCTCTGCCCAAGGATGAAGTGGCAGAGACGTTACAACAGTCGGGCATTTTTGTTGGACAGTTTGTCCAGATCACCCAACTTCGGGCATATCTCACCCGTGGTCTTGCTTGGGTCAAGTCTGGCATCGGCGACGGGCCTCTCCTCAATCGCTTTGCCTTGCACCTTGTTGTTGTGTTGTTGGCTCTGGGGGTGGTGAGTATTGCCCAGGTCTCCCTCCCAGAGCTTGATCTGTTTCTTCCAACGCCCACTCCTGCGCCGGCGCTGGGCGAACATTCAGTCGCTCCTGTGACGGTGACGACGAATCGAGGGGGCGGTAACCGCTTTGTGAGCACCAGTGCCTCCCTATTCCAGGCACCTGTTCCCCACACGACCATCGCTGAGCGAGATCGCATGGCGGTCATCACCTACACCGTCCAGCCCAATGACAACGTGTGGGCCATCGCCCAGGGCTTTGGCCTTAAAGCCGAAACGGTCCTGTGGGCCAACTCTGCGGTAGAGCAGAAGCCCGACCTGCTGCGGGTCGGC
This sequence comes from Anaerolineae bacterium, assembly GCA_050116355.1. Taxonomy (GTDB): domain Bacteria; phylum Chloroflexota; class Anaerolineae; order JAAYZQ01; family JAAYZQ01; genus JASFOV01. The sequence continues at coordinate 330 of JASFOV010000415.1, read as the reverse complement.
CAGAAACTCATTATTCCCCCGGTGGATGGCATCTATTACACGGTAAAAGCAGGCGACACCGTGAACAGTCTGGCCAAGAAGTACAAGACGACGGTAGAGAAAATTGTCGGGTTCGAGCTCAATGAACTCGAGGAACCCTACGCGTTGGTGCCAGGGCAAAAGGTCATGCTGGTGGATGGTAGCAAACCACTGCCCAAGCCGGCAAACTACTATCCGATGACACGTGTGGGTTCGGCCCCCGCGGGAGCGGCTACGGGCAGTGGATCCTTTGCCTGGCCGACGCGGGGCCTCTTGACCCAGCGCTTCTGGAGCGGCCATTCGGGCATCGAC
>JASFOV010000414.1:0-4695 GCA_050116355.1 Anaerolineae bacterium | reverse complement strand
TCTGGCAATTCAGGCACAGTCTGTGTTCCCCTCCGTCTCGGCCTCGATCCCTCTTGGAGTGCATTCCCTGCTACTCACGGCGGCGAGCAGACACTCATGCCCAGCCGTTGTAGGTACCGACGAAGCAGGCAGCGGAGCGAGCATAGGTGCGCTCCACCTGCGGCGAGAATACACAGCCAGGCAGCTCACCGTACTGGCGGTGATAGGCAGTGCACTCACAACAGATCCCTTTGCGTGGACAGGGCTCGTACGTGCAGGTACACTGTCGCAGATTCGCTTTCTGGTTGCACTCCATCGTCCACCGCCAAGCTGACCTATCGAAGGACGGACCACCCCATAAGCAAAATCGCTACGCTATGACCTCGGGATTGCTGCTGAGGATGTCTGGATGCACAACACAGTGTTGCTGTGAGAACGCCTGGCAAGCGCCCGGCACCCGGGCAGGCACAACCACACCGAACTGCTCCAACGCCCGGGACAGATGGCACAGCGGCAGGCCCATGACTCCCAACCAGCAGCCTTCTACTCGGACCGCCGGTTGGAACTCGGGGTGTTGTATGGCATAGGCCCCCGCCTTGTCCATCGGATCGCCGCTGGCGACGTAGGCATCAATCTCGGCGTCCGTATAATCACGCATCCACACCACACTCTCGCCCAGTTCCTGAGAGAGGCGGAAGCTGGCAGGATGCCAGACACTGACAGCGCTATATACAATATGCGGCCGGCCCCGCAGGCGCCACAGCATCTGCCTTGCTTCCTCGGCATCAGCCGGTTTGCCCAAGATGTCGCCATCCAGGACGACAATGGTATCAGCAGCGATGACCAATTCGTCGGCGCGCACGTCGTGAACGGAGTGAGCCTTGGTCTGGCTCACGCGCAGCACATAGGCAGTCGGCGGCTCGTTGTACAGCAGTCGCTCATCGACCCCATCGGCCTTGATGACAAAGGGGATGCCCAGCAGCGACAGCAATTGCCGGCGTCGTGGCGAACCAGAAGCCAGGATCAAGCGGCGGATGCCATAGTCATCTTGGATCATTGCCCTTCACTCCTGCAGCACCAAGCGGATATCCGCAGCGATCCGATCTAATGTCCTCCGATCCGGCCGGCGATGGTATTCGGGGCCAAAGCGAAAACCAAAGCCATCGCCCCGAAAACGGGGAATGACGTGGAGGTGAACGTGAAACACTTCCTGACCAGCCGCCTCGCCATCGGCAACCAAAAGATTTACTCCTTCACAACGCACCTCGGACTGTCGAACGGCTGCCGCCAGCTTGATGCCCAGTTGGCAGAGACGACCCGCCACTCCTGGCTCTAGCTCAGCCAAGCTAGCCACATGATGCCGCGGAATGACCAGCAAATGCCCCGGGTTGACGGGCTGAATATCCATGAATGCCACCAGGCAGTCATCGATGTAGACCATACTGGTGGGTGCATGACCAGCCACAATATCACAGAATACGCAGGACGTGGAACCCAACGCCTATTCCCTCCATGGTTCTGATTCGAACACCGGAGATTATATCATGAACTGGGTAGGATTCCAAAACTGCGGCAAGTAGACTTGGATCAGGAAGGGAACTGGCCAGCCCAGGCAGCTGATCATCGACTTGTGCTCTCAGAGAGATAGCGGTATAATGGACGTAGGCTAGCCAGTGTTCGGTGCGGGTCTTGCGCGTTCCTCCCACGCCGAGGCGGGGAGCCCCTCCCCACCAGACACGGACCAGTGCGCAGCGAAGGAGGGCGAACCAACGACTGATGCTGAAAGCCCGGACCCTGACAGCCGTTCGAGAATTCAACCATGAGTAAAGAGCCTGCAGCCAAGATATTGGTCGTCGACAATACACGAGAGAGCCTTCACTTCCTAGCGGAAACCCTGAGCGATCAAGGGTACACCGTGTGGCCTGCCGCCAGCGGCCGGCAAGCCCTTGCCTCGGCCCAGGCCCAAACCCCTGATCTCATTCTACTGGATGTGGCCACACCCGATGTCAACGGCTACCAGATCTGCGAAACGCTAAAGACGGACCCCCTAACACACGATATCCCCGTGATCTTTCTCAGCGCCCTCGACGAGGAGCTGGACAAGGTCAAAGCGTTTGCCGCCGGCGGGGTTGACTATATCACCAAACCATACCAAGCCGGCGAGGTCTTGGCCCGCGTGGAAACGCATCTGGCCCTGAGAAAGCTGCAAAAAGACCTTCAAGCCAAGAACGCGCAGCTCGAGCAGGAGATTGCGGAGCGGAGACAGTCAGAGGAGGCCCTGCACCGCTACACCGAGCGCCTCGAGATCCGGCACGAGATCGAACTGTCAATCGTCGCCGCGCGGCTGCCAGAGACCATATCGGTGGCCACCATCAGCCGTCTGCGTCGCCTGATCCCCTACAGCCATGCGATGGTGCTATCCATTGAAGGATCCGGTCAGATAGAACTGTTGGCAGCCCAATCTGCCGACGACATCGGGGCTCCTGTAGATACCCAGCTCTACCAGGAGGTACTCAAGGAGCAAGTGCTCCGGCTGGGCTTGGTCCAGGGGAACGAGGATTTGGAGGCACAGCCCCGCCGGTCACCCTTTAAGCAGGCGCTATACGCGGCAGGCATACGCTCTTACGTCATCATCCCGCTGTTCATCGAAGGCGAGTTGATCGGGACCCTACACCTCGAATCGGCTCAGCCCCGAGCATTCACCTCGGAGCACATCGCCATCGCCACCGAGGTCGGCGTCTCGTTGGCGGTGGCCATCCGCCAGGCGCGTCTTCACGAACAGATGCAACGCGAGGTCGTCGAACGTAGGGAGTCGGAGCACAAGATTCGACAGCAAAAGGACCTGCTGGAGAATACCATCGAATCGCTGAGCCACCCGTTCTACGTGGTCAACGCTGAAGACTATTCGGTGGAGATCGCCAATTCAGCCGCGTTAAGCCACGCTCGCCGGATGGAGGCGACAACGTGCCACGCGCTGCTGCACCAATCCGAACAGCCCTGCCGTGGTTCGGATCGTCCTTGTCCCCTGGAGCAAGTTAGAAGAACAAAAAAACCGGTCGCCATGGAGCACGTGCTCCATAGCACATCGGCTGAACCTCGCTACGTGGAGGTCCATGGACATCCGATCGTCGATGGCGATGGGCGGGTGATCCGGATGATCGAATACGTGCTCGATCTGACCGAGCGCAAGCAGGCGGAGCAAGCACTTAGAGAATCCGCCGCCGTCGCCGAGCGGGAACGTCTCGCCCGTGATCTACACGACGCGGTCACCCAAACGCTTTTCTCCGCCAGCTTGATTGCCGAGGTCCTCCCCCAGATCTGGGACACCAACCCTGTGCAGGCCAAGCAAAATCTGGTAAAACTCCGAGAATTGACGCGTGCTGCGCTGGCGGAGATGCGCACACTGCTGCTGGAGCTCCGGCCCACCGCCCTGACCGAGAAAAAGCTGGGCACGTTGTTGGAGCATTTGAGCGAGACCCTAACCAGCCGTTCCAAAGTGCCGGTGGCTGTCACGTTGGAGGGGGAATGCAGTCCGCCCCCTGATGTCCAGGTGAGTCTCTACCGCATCGCCCAAGAAGCGCTCAACAATATCGCCAAGCACGCCGGAGCCGGGCAAGCCCACCTTACCCTCGCCTGCCAGACGGACCGGATCGAACTCATGGTCAGCGACGATGGATGTGGCTTTGACCCAACCTCGGTCGAGCCCGACCACTTGGGGATCAGCATCATGCGCGAGCGAGCCACCAAGATCGGGGCCCTGTTTAGACTGGACAGCAACCCTGGGCGGGGGACACAGGTGCGGGTTGTGTGGCAGCAAAATGGAGGAAGGCCCCATGACTGATCAAACTCCGATCCGCGTCATGATCGTGGACGACCACCCGATGGTGCGCGATGGCTTGCGCGTGTTCTTGAATGTTCTCCAAGACATGGAGTTTGTCGCCGAAGCGAGCAACGGCCAGGACGCCGTGCGTTTGTGTACCGAGAATGAGCCCGACGTGATTCTGATGGATCTCAAGATGCCCGGAATGGACGGCGTGGAAGCCACACAGTTCATCCGCAGACGACACCCCCGCGTGCAAGTAATTGCCCTCACCAGCTTTGCCGACGAGGCATTGGTCCACAAGGCAATGCAAGCCGGCGCCATCGGCTACTTGCTCAAAGACGTCCCGGCCGAGGAATTGGCCGAGGCGATTCGTAATGCCTATGCCGGCCGGCCAACGCTCGCTCCCGCGGCCGCCCAGGCTCTTATCCAGGCCACGACCCCCTCCATGTCACTCGGCCACGATCTGACGCCCCGCGAGCGGGAGGTATTGGCCCTGCTGGTCGAGGGGATGAGCAATGCCCAGATCGCCGATGAGCTGACCGTCAGCCCAGCGACAGTAAACTATCACGTAGGCAACATCCTCTCCAAGTTGGGTGCTGCCAATCGGACCGAAGCGGCTACGCTGGCCATCCAACATCATCTGATTGCCGGACCCGATAGCTGATCCGACAACGCCTGCCGGTTCCACAATCCACCCCGGTAGCACACGGATCTAGATTCCGACAACCGGATTTTTCCTGAACCTGCCCGAACCAAGCCTGCCTGGTTCGGGTTGTTGGTGCAAGCCCTCTCACCTCCACACCGCAATGCGGCCCAACACCCGGTCTGTCACATAGAGCAAACGAATACACCCTGCCAAACGACGAACCTAGTAATCCTACTAGGTCAGAGAC
>JASFOV010000413.1:0-4706 GCA_050116355.1 Anaerolineae bacterium | reverse complement strand
CTTACTTCGGGGTTAGACAAACCAGACTTGGCCTGAAACTGGACCTCATAAAGCTCAAGGTAGAAGTCCAGCAGCTCGGACAATTCTTTGCGCTCCTCCCGGGCCTTGGCGAGGGCACGCAGTATCTTGCGGTCGTGCTCACTCATCGTCATCTCAAGCTGTCTCTATAAAAGAGGGAGCTGATCGAAGCAGGAGTCTACCCGAGCAGCCTCTTGCTTTACTCCTCTCAGCTCCCTCTAGTCTGTGTACTCTAGTGCGCGCCTTCAGTCTGACGTCCTTCCCACATCTCCTTGGCGCGTTTCTCGCCATAGTACCACATCGCATGATGCTCACGCGCGTAGGATTCGGACACAACCCCATAGCGCATACTGATCAAACTTTGCCACATCATGGGGTGGACCACGGCGAGGTAGAAGTGGACGAGGAACATGGCAAAGGTCACGATAAACATCAGATCGTGAAAGAGTACCATCAGTTGGAACAGGATGGTGGGCATGGTTCCTTTCAGAAACCACATGCTCAGGCCAGTGATGCCAAAGACAATGGTACCCAGTACCATAATCAGGGCCGTCAGCCGCTCGCCAGTGTTGAACCGGGGCTGGGGTGGCATGTCCTCGTGGCGCCCCAGCACATAGTAGGGTACCGCACTCTTGAGCCAAAGCACATCGTACTTGCTGAAGCTGAGGAACTCCCTCAGGTTCATGAGCATACGGCGGGGTTGCAGAATGGTGTACACAATCGGAACGCCACCAAAAAACACCGCAAAGACGCGATGCAGGCTGCGAATGTGGATTCCCGCCTCGCTCTGAGCAACTGGCTGTAGCCATGGCGCGAACAGGACAAAGCCCGTCAGAGCAAGCGGAACAAACGTGAACGTATGCACCCAGTGCAGGAATCGCTCCAGGGACGTGTACTTTGGAATCCATTGGATCCGAACGGTCGAATCTGTGCCTCTTAGCCTAACGCTCATTCGACTTCCTCCATCACGACATTGCGCCGGGCGATAAGGAAAGCAGCCAGAGCCCCAACAACTGTTGCCCCAAAAGCCACCTGTCCCACCGGCTGCAAGATCTTTTGCCACAACGTGCTGATGGCTGGATACTTGGGATCTTGCGGCAGGCCATAAGCCTCCGGAGGCGCGGTTAGCACGTAGATGCGCCCCAAGCCGCCGAGCTGAGTCTTGCCGTAGACGTTGGCCTCAGGAAAGCCCAACTGGGTTTTGAGTACTCCGACACGTTGGTCGGCCTTGGCGATCATGGCATCGCGGTCACCCCAGTCCAAGGCCTTAGCTGGACAGGTCTTGACACAGGCCGGCATGAGGCCATTTGTCGTCCGATCCTGACAGAAGAAGCACTTGGAGCTCTTGGCCTCACCGGTCAGGGGGCTGGCCACATCCAACTGCGGAATGCCAAAGGGACAGAACTGGCTGCAGTATCCACAGCCGTTGCAGAGGTCCCGTTCATAGGTGATGATGCCATTGGGTCCATATTTGAGCGCTCCTGTCGGACAGACGTCCACACAGACCGCCTCTCCGCAGTGCATGCACCCTTCTTTTAGAAAGAGCCACTGCAATCCCCGGCTTGAGCTTTCATACTCGCTGAACTTGATGCGCGTCCACGTCTCTGGATCCAGCGACAAGGGGTTTTCATAGGTGCCGACATTCCTCGTCTCGCGCACGCCAGGGACATAGCCGGCGTTGTCATTCCATTGCTTGCAGGCAATCTGGCAACCGCGGCAGGCCATGCACTTTGACGCATCGATGTACATTGCATATCTGTCTGCCATTCTGCACCCCCTACGCTTTCTCCACGTTCACAAGGAACGCCTTGTATTCCGGAATCGTGGTATTGGCATCTCCCACATGCGGTGTAAGGTCGTTGGCCGAATCACCCGTTGCCAGGGAGGGTGCCTCGCTGCCGCCGCCCCAACCAAAGTGCCAGGGCAGACCTACCTGATGGACAGTCTGGCCGTTTACTTGGAAGGGTTGGAAGCGCTTGGTAACAATGGCCACGGCTTCGATCTCACCCCGTGCCGAGCGGATCTTTACCTTCTCTCCATTCCCAATCCCCTTTTCTGTTGCCAGTTGCTCGCTCATCTCCACAAACATATCGGGCTGAGCCTCGGCCAACCACTCGAGCCAGCGAGACATACCGCCGGCCTGCCAGTGTTCGACCACACGGTAAGTAGTAGCCACGATCGGGAACTGGCTGGGATCGGCATAGGTATCACCAACGTCCTGCCCTTCATTGGTTCTCCAGACTTTGATGGCCGGATTATTCTGCTGGTTGGGGTATAGGGCATTGGTGGTCGGTGATTCCACTGGTTCGTAATGAGTCGGGAAGGGTCCCTCGTTGAGTGCACCAAAGAGCCACCCTTTGCCATCGGTCTTCATGATGAAGGGATCGTTGAAGCCTGCATCGCCGGGACCCTTTGTAGCCGCAAAGTCAGGCACGTCCCAACCGGTCCACTTCTCGCCATCCCACCAGATCAGGTCTTTTCCGCCGGGCCAAGGATTTCCATTGGAGTCAGCCGAGCAGCGATTATATATGATCCGGCGGTTGACTGGCCAGGAATAGGCCCAGTAGGGATAGATGCCCAAACCACCAGGGTCTTTCTGGCCACGCCGCTTGCTGGCGGGCAAGATACTGCCCTCACCATCGGACATCGGGTAGTAGTAACCCACGTACAGCCAATTGCCACAGGCCGTAGAGCCGTCATCCCGAAGTTGGCCGAATGAGTAGAAGAGATCGTTCTCCTTGGCAATGACGCCGCCATCGTCGCCGATGATATCCTCGGTCGCGTAGCCGTTGATCTCAAAGGCCACCTTCTCGATATCCAGCAACTGGCCGACGATCGGGTGTGGCGGACCACCGGCGTAGTCCCAGGTTAGGTATCTGACAGGATCGGGGAAGGGTCCCGGTTCCTGCTCGTATAGCCGTTTCAGCTCCGAACCAATGAGATAGAGGATGTCGTGGTCGGCCAACGCTTCACCGGGCGCCTCGGCCACTTTGGGGCGCCATTGGATGAGGCGTCCGCTGGTAACGATGCTGCCTTCTTTTTCCATGCCATCAGCAGCAGGGAGCACAAAGACCTCCGTTTGGATCTTGGTGGGATCCTTGCCCGGTTCCTGCCAGAAGGCCACCGTCTCGGTCTGAAAGATCTCCTGTACCACCAACCAATCCAACCGCTCTAGAGCCTCGCGCTCGAAGCGGGCATTGGGGCCTCCCACTGCAGGGTTCTGTCCCATGATCCAGCAGCCCTTGATGTCGCCAGCGTGCATGGCTTCAAAGAGTGGAATCCAGTAGTGGTTGGCCGTGCTCTCGACCTTGCCCATATAGTCGTAGGCAAAGTCGTTGGCCACAGTGGCATGGTCACCCCACCAGGCCTTCAGCAGGCTGATGAGGAATTTGGGCTTGTTCGCCCAGTAGCTCGTCGCCGGAGTCTCCTTCTCCAGGTAAGCTGCCAGAGTAGGGTGGTCGCCGGCACGCGGCGTGGCCATATAGGCCGGAATGATGTGCGCCAGGATGGCCATATCGGTGGAGCCCTGCACATTGCTCTCGCCGCGTAGTGCGTTCACACCACCGCCCGGCCGCCCGGTGTTGCCAAGCAACAACTGGACCATAGCCATGCAGCGTACATTCTGCGAGCCGACTGTGTGCTGCGTCTGGCCCATAGCATACATGATATTGCCCGTCTTGTCCGGCTGGCCGGTTGTGGAGTAGAGAGCGTACACCTCTTCGAGCTTGTCCGTGGGACAGCCGGTGATGGACGAGACCGTGTTCAGGTCGTAGCGCGAGTAATGTTCCTTCAACAGTTGGAAGACACAGTTCGGGTCCTGGAGTGTCTCGTCGCGCAAGATGTTGCCATCGCCGTCCGTCTGGTAGCTCCAGGTAGAGCGATCGTATGCGCCAAAGCCATCTCCATCGTCGTCCGAGAATCCGGAAAAGAGCCCGCTCAGATCCTCAGGCCCCTGAAACTCCGGGTCGATGAGCGTGGCAGCATTGGTAAAGTGCACCACGTACTCTTCGTGGAACAGGTTATTGTCCATGACGTACTTCATCAGGCCGCCGTAGAAAGCGATATCGGTGCCGCTGCGGATAGGGGCGTACAGATCGGCTGTGGCGGCGCTCCGGGTAAAGCGGGGATCGACGACAATCAGCTTGGCTCCACGGTCATCGCGTGCCTTGTTGACCCATGTCATAGAGGCGGGATGGTTCTCTGCTGCATTGGAACCATTGATCATGATTACATCAGCGTTCTTGAGATCCACCCAGTGATTGGTCATGGCGCCCCGCCCAAACGTTGTGGCCAGACCGGCCACTGTGGCGGAGTGTCATATACGCGCCTGATGTTCGATGAACACCAGGCCTAGAGCACGAGCCAGCTTGATGGCGAGATAGCACTCCTCATCATTGTTGGCCGCACCACCCAGGAAGGCGATTCCCTGCGTGCGGTTGACCGTCACTCCATCAGGATTCGTCTTCTCAAATGTCTCGTCGCGGGTTTGCTTGATCCGCTTGGCAACCTCCGCAATGGTCCAGTCCCACGACTTTTCCTCAAATGTGTCGCTGCCGGGCGCTCGGTACAAAGGCTTCTTCAGCCGACGCTCGCTCTGCGACATGGATCGCACCGAGATCGATTTTGGATCGAGGGCACCCCGGTTGTTGATATTGTCCGGGTCACCCTCAGAGTTGATGATGTGCCCA
>JASFOV010000412.1:0-4712 GCA_050116355.1 Anaerolineae bacterium | reverse complement strand
GGCCCGCCAGTACTTGGACGCCCACCGCGAGATCGCCCGCCAGCGCATCCTGCTCCTCGGCTGCTAGTCCGCTCTTCCCTCTGTGCCCGGCGCGAGTCCATACCTCGTGCCCTCAAATTCTGATCTGCGTTTTCTGGCGCGAGCCCTTCTCTCCCATACCCAGCACTGTTGCGTTCTTTCTTGACGGCCGAGGATTCGGCCCGACGAGGAGCGAGCACGCCCTCGTGCGAGCGTTCGTTCACACCTGAGGGTGCTCCCATCTCCACACTGCCCGGCGCGAGGCTGTACCTCGCGCCCTCTGCTGCCCGCCACCATCCCCCGTCAGCCGCCTGTCAACCAGCAGTCAGCGTCGTTTCCTGCCCTCTTGACGATTCCGGCTACAATAGAGTATACTACAAGAGCCACCATGGTGGTCCCGGCACCGCCAGCTAATGGTTGGCATCAGAGGAGGAATGCGCATGGCTGGACAGGTACAAGAGACCGGACCCAAGATCTACTGCCCGGGTTGTGGTGTGGAGCTCAAGCCGGACGTGGAGGACCAGAACTTTTGCGAGTTCTGCGGCACGCCTTTGTCTCCGGCGCCCGCACCGGCGACACCCGCCGACGATACGCCCGCGTGGCTGCAAGAACTACATGTGGCGCCAACGGCGGCCGCGGAACCTGTCGAGGAGGCTGCTGGGCAGCCTGCCGAGACCGCGCCTGGCTGGCTGGAGGAGCTGCACACCGCCTCGGACGCGGCCGAGGCGGGCGAGGAGCCCGAGGCCGAGACCATGCCCGATTGGCTGGAGGAGGTCGTCGAGCCGCCGCCCGCTGCCGAGCGTCTAGTGCCAGCGCCGCGCCCTGGCCCATCGCGCGTCGTCCTCACGCCCAAAACGCCGCGTCACCCGGAGCCCGAGCCCGACAGCACGCCCCAGCCGGCGGCCATCATCGTTTTCTTTGTGCTGGGCATGCTCCTGCTCTTGGGCCTGTTGTTCTTCCTGGGTCTGATCGCCGTCATCCGCTAGCTACCCGTCGTCGATCTTTGCCCATTCCTCCCGGCGGTGATATAATGGCCCCCGGCGTGATAGACGCCGGGAGGCGACAACCCACATGAGCCAGACTCCAGAGCCCACTCAGGGCGGCCCCGGAGGGGTGGATCCCCGGGTGGTCCAGTTCGAAGCCGATAGCGAGCGCTACTACCGTCGCAACTTTTTCGCCGGCCTGGTGCACGGCGTCTTTTTCCAGGCCTCGGCCGCTTTTGGCAGCATCCACACCGTCCTGCCCTCTTTCGTCGCCCTGCTGACCCCGTCCACCGTGGCCGTCGGCCTCATGGCCGCTGTCCAAGGCGTGGGCGAGATCGTGCCCCAGATGTTTACCGCCTATCTCATCGAGGACCGGCCCCGCAAAAAGCCCTACCTCCTGGCCATCATCACCGTGCGCTGGATCTCGTGGGCGGTGCTGGCCTACCTGACCTACCGCTACGGCCTCAGTAACCCTGGGTTGGTCCTCGCGGTCCTGTTGATCCTTTTCGGTGTCTTTTCGCTGGCTGGGGGCATGGGCACCGTGGTCTATGCCGACATCTTCTCCAAAGCCATCCCCGCCCAGCGCCGCGGTCGCTTTGTGGGCCTGCGCCAGTTGATCGGCTACCTGATGGCCATCGGCGCCGGCTATGTCGTCAAGTTCATCCTCGACGATCCAGACCGCTTTCCCTTTCCGGACAACTATGCCGTGATCTTTGCCCTCAGCGCCGTGCTGCTGGGCGTGGCCTTTACCGGCTTTGCCCTCATCCGCGAACCGGTCTATCCCTCGCAGCGCATGTCCCGCTCCCTGGGCGACCTCCTGCGGCGGGCTGTGGTGCTCGCCCGGCAGAATCCCAACTTCCGCCGCTTACTGGGGGCGCGCGCCCTGACCACTACCGTGTTGGCCATCGCGCCCTTTTACGTGGTCTATGCTCAGACCGACGTTGGTGTCGAGCCGGGCATGGTCGGCCTCTATCTGTCGGCGCAGATGGCCGGCGGCGCTGTGTCGAACCTGCTGTGGGGTTGGCTGGGCGACCGCTTTGGCAACCGGGCAGTCATCGTCGGCACCGCCGTCACCGGTGCCCTGGCCCCGCTGCTGGCCCTGCTGGCGCCGGTCACCTCGCCGCTGCTTTTTGTGCCGGTCTTTGCCGCGCTGGGGGCGACCATCAGCGGCATGCGCCTCGGCTACAGCAACTTTATTCTGGAGATGGCGCCCGTCGAGCTGCGGCCAACCTGCATCGCCCTACAGAACACGCTGTTGACGCCGGTGGCCATCCTGCCCCTGATCGTCGGCGCCCTCATCGCCGCCTGGTCGTATCCCACCCTGCTGGGCCTGGGCGTTGCGCTCATGGCCCTCGCCGTCTTTCTCAGCCTGCGCCTGCTGGACCCCCGCCACGGGGCCGACGGCGCCTGTCTCGTGTAGCGGGGAGCGTATGACCCAGTCCATCATCCAACTCCATGCTGGAACGTTCACCAATGCCTTCTTGGTGCAGGGCGAGGCGGGTCGCCTGCTGGTTGATACCGGCCCGCCCGGCGCCGAGGGGCGCCTGCTGGCGGCGCTCGCAGCGCAGGGGGTGGACCCCGAGTCGTTGGCGCTCATCTTGATCACCCACGGCCATACCGATCACTATGGCAGCGCCGCCGCCCTGCGCGAACACACCGGCGCGCCGCTGGCCATGCACGCCCTGGACGCGGATGCCGCCCGGCAGGGCATCAACCAGCCCGATAGCATCCGCCCGGCCAATGCCCTGGGCCGGCTCTACCTGCGCCTGGGCTTTCTGCGCAACTGGGCATCGCCCGACTATGCGCCCGCCTTTGAGCCCGACGTGATCTTTTCGGAGGGGATGGACCTGGCGCCCTATGGTGTGGCCGGTCAGGCACTCCACACGCCGGGCCACACGCCGGGCTCCAGCGCGGTATTGCTGGATGGCGGCCCGGCCATCATCGGCGATATGGTCATGGGCTCCTTCCGCAGCGCTCTGCGCCGGCCGGGACCGGGCCTGGCCTTTGCCTGGGATCTGGAACTCAATCGCCAGAGCCTGCGCCGGCTCCTGGCCCAAGCGCCCCAGCGCCTCTATGTGGGCCATGGCGGCCCGTTCTCCCCGGAGGCTGTGCGGGCGGTGGTCGAACTCTGATGGCTCAGCAACAGTACCCCGAACCCACCGTGGGCGCCCTGATCATGGACGCAGAGGACCGCCTGTTCCTGATGCGCTCGCACAAGTGGCGCGGCCAGTACGTCATTCCCGGCGGCCACATCGAGCTGGGCGAGCGCATGGAGGACGCCTTGCGGCGCGAGGTCAAAGAGGAAACAGGGCTCGAGATCCACAGCGTCGAGTTCCTCGGCTTCCAGGAGTTTGTGTACGGCGAGGCCTTCTGGCAGCGGCGCCATTTCATCTTTTTCGATTTTGTCTGTCGCACCGACTCCACCGCAGTGACGCTGAACGAGGAGGCCCAGTCATACGTCTGGGTGCCCATCGCCGCGGCGTTGGACCTGCCCGTGGAGCCCTACACCCGCCACGCCATCGAGATCTATCTCCGGCAGCGCACGGCGTAGCGGGCTGCCGTTCCAGCTCCGGATTCGTACCGTATATCGCTAGGTCGCACAGCCCACCCATGGAGAATCACTCTGCAAGCAATGCAGTCCAAGGTCACCCTGAGCCAGTCGCCCGTGCTGACAAGCACGGGTAGCTCGGCCCTCAATGCAACCCGGCTGCTATTGGGCGACCAGGCACCTCTGATGGCGTAGCCGGTGCGGGCCAGTCGCGAGCAAATGGAGACTCTACAGGGGCCGCACACTACGGTGCGGATGAACGACCAGGCCCTCAGTTCCGTTATACGCAGGGATGGGTCCTGCCTGTCGTTCTGAGCACCACCATTCGATTCGCATCGCAAGGAGGCGGATGTGATCAAGTATATTGCTCGCCGGCTGCTGATGTTGCCGGTGATCATTTTCCTGGTGACCTTGATCCTGTTTCTCTTGGTCCTGCAGTTGCCTGCCGAGGAGCGCGTCTGGATCTACGTGCCCTCTTTCAACCCCCATCTCGAGCCGGAAGAGTTCGAGGAACTGATCCAGGAGATCATCGAGCGGCGGGGCTTGGACGATCCCCTTCCCGTCCAGTATGCTAATTGGGTGCGGGCCCTGGTCGCCGGTCGCTGGGGCTATTCGCCGGCCTGGCGCGAGTTTGTGCTGGATGGCATCCTACGGCGGGCGCCGGCGACCATCGAGCTGGCGCTGTCGGCCATGGTCCCGTCCGTCATCCTCGCCGTCCTCTTGGGCAGCGTTGCGGCCCGGCGCAAGAACCGCTTGCCCGATCATCTGGTCCGCGCCGCCTCCTTCCTGGCCTGGGCCTTTCCCCCGTTCATTCTGGCGCTGATCCTCATGAATGTCTTTTACGCCTGGTTGGGCTGGTTTCCGCCGGAACGGATGAGCATTTGGGCCGGTCCCGTCGTCTCCTCGGACACGTTTCACACCTACACCGGTTTGCTCACGCTGGATGCGTTGCTCAACGCCAACTTTCGACTCTTTTGGGATGCCGTCCGGCACCTGATCCTGCCGGCCTTTACGCTGGCCCTCACCGTGTGGGCCTTGCTGACGCGCATCATGCGCTCCTCGCTACTGGATACCCTCCGGGAAGACTATGTTACCACCGCGCGGGCCAAGGGCCTGCCCGAGCGCCAGGTCGTTGGCCGTCATGCCCGGCGCAACGCGCTCCT
>JASFOV010000411.1:0-4720 GCA_050116355.1 Anaerolineae bacterium | reverse complement strand
TCTTGTGTGATGTGTAGGCGCGGCGATACGACCCGTAGCTGCTCCAGCAGCTCGGGGGTAAATCGCATCGTTGAAAGAACGTCGACCGGATTCATAGTCTCCCTCCAAAGTCTCCACCCCGGTGCGTGCCCATTGGCTCTGGAAGTGGGCATCTACTCCCGTGCATCGTGAACGATCTGACCCTGTACCATGGTCAACAGGCACTGGGCCTGCACATCGTGAAACGGATGGCCGCGGTACATAGCCAGGTCAGCATGCTTGCCTGGTTCTAGGCTGCCCACTTTGTCGGCCACGCCGAGTAGCGTGGCCGGTGTGAGGGTAAGGGCGCGAAGAGCCTGCTCCTCTTCCAGTCCTTCGCGAACGGCCAAGCCGCCACAGAGGGGCAGATACTGGACAGGGACGAAGGGATGGTCGCTGATCAGGGCCACCGTCACGCCAGCACGGGATAGAGCGCCGGGGGTGGAAAAGCTTAGCTCGCGTAGCTCCACCTTGCTGCGTGAGGAGAGGCTGGGTCCAACCAGGGCTGGAATCCCATGTGCCGCCAGCTCTGCAGCAACTTTGTGGCCTTCGGTGCAATGCTCGATCATGACCTGCAGGCCGAATTCTTGCCCAATGCGCAACGCAGTCAGGATGTCGTCGGCGCGATGCGCATGGATGCGGGTTGGGATCGTGCCCTGCAGCGCCAGCGCGATGGCCTCCAGCTTGAGATCCTCGCCCGGTGCTTCTGTTTCGCCGGATTCGTCGCTCATCGCTTGGGCCTTTTTGTCCAGATAGGTTTGTGTCTTGACCATCATTTCGCGGATGATGGCGGCGGTGCCCATGCGCGTGCTAGGCATCTTGTCGCGGGGCTTGTAGACACTCTTGGGGTTCTCGCCGAGTGCCATCTTGAGGCCGGCTGGCTGCCGGACCACCATCTGGTCCACCACTTGCCCGGCGGTTTTGATCACCACAGCCTGACCGCAAATGACGTTGGCGCTGCCAGGAGTGACGCATACCGTCGTGATGCCAGCGCCGCGAGCGTCGGCCAGTCCCTGGTCGCGTGGATTCACAGCGTCCAGCGCTCGCACGTGGGGGGTGACAGGATCGGTCGACTCGTTGCCGTCCCAGAAGGCCTGGCCCACACCCTCCTCCCATATCCCCAAATGGGTGTGGGCGTCCACAAAACCAGGAAAGACGAGGAGGCCGGAGGCGTCCAGGGTTTCAGTGCCCGAAGGTACTGGTACATCTACCCCAGCAGCGGCGATTTGGCCTTGGTCATCGATCAGGACTGTGCCGCCCTCAAGGATGCCTTGACTGACTGTGTACAGCGTACCGTTGACTATTGCTTGCATCGAGGGTCTCTCTCTATCGCTTTCGAGAGATTATAGCGGCCATCGGCCTCCGACGCAAGTTGTCAACCCTCAGCGATGGGCTGTGGCTTCCCACTCCGGGCTGACTCGTACAACGCCGTTAGGGTCGCCACGTTGGCCCGGCTGTTGTCCAAAGGTACGGGCAGCGGTTCGCCATCCAGGACTGCTGCTTCGATGGACTCGACTTCGCATTGGTAGGCATCGGCTTCGGGCACTTTGATCTCTTCTTTCTCAGAGCCCTGCTGCAGAAGGAGCCGGCTCCCAGCCAAGAATGGTCGCTCGATGATCAGTGTGCCCTCGGTACCCGTCACTTCGGCTTGGATGCGGAACTGTTGCCGGAAGCCACTGTCAAACAGCCCCAATACGCCATTCCCGTAGCGCAACAGGCCGGTGAATGTAGCGTCCACCCCGCTGCTGGCCAATGTCTGCCAGCCAAAGACCTCTTCCGGCTCACCGGCAATCCACCGGATGAAGCTCACCGGATAGCTGCCCACGTCCCAAAGCGAGCCGCCCCCCAGTTCGGGCTGCCAGCGGACGTCGTCCAAACGGTCGAGGAAGAAGGAAAACGCACCGCGAACCAGCGTGATCTGGCCCAGCGTGCCCTCCTTGACCATCTGTTGTGCCTTGTGGAGCAGGGGATGGTGCAGGTACATGACGGCTTCGGCGACCACCACCCCGGCCGTCTCGGCGGCGTCTATGATTTGGTCGCACTCCTCCACGTTCAGCGCCAGTGGTTTTTCGCAGAGGACGTGCTTGCCGGCCTCAGCCGCGCGGATCGTCCATTGGGCGTGAAGGCTGTTGGGCAATGAAACGTAGACGGCGTCGATGTCAGGATCGTCAAGCATACGCTCATAGCTGCCCAGCGCACGGGGGATCTCCCACTCGGTTGCGTATGCCTCAGCGCGCCCTAGATCACGGCTGGCGACAGCCACCAGGTCGGATCGCCCTGCGGCGCGGATGGCCGGGATCAAGCGACGGTTGATGTGGGCCGTAGACAGTAGCCCCCAGCGCAATAGGTTGGACATTCCATAGACCTCCTCGCAGCCTAGCCCTTGACAGAGCCGGCCAGCAGGCCGCGGATGAAATACCGTCCCAGAAAGATATAGACCAGTAACGTCGGCACAGCGGCCATGATGGCTCCGGCCATGGGCAAGTTCCATTGTACCGCGCGACCGCCGGCCAGGTTCGACAGAGCAACTGTGATCGGCTCGTTCCCGGTACCGCTGGTCAGTGTAACCGCAAAGAGGAATTCGTTCCAGGCCTGGGTGAACTGCCAGATGATGACTACCACAAAACCGGGCATCGAGATAGGGAAGATGATGTGTCGATAGACGCCAAAAAAGCCTGCACCATCAATGGCGGCTGCCTCGACCATCTCGGTGGGCACCTCGGCATAGTAGTTGCGAAAGATCAGGGTCGTGATCGGGATGCCATAGATGACGTGGACGAGGATCAGGCCCGGAATGCCGCCATACAGACCAATGCGGTTCAGAAACTGGAAGAGGGGAATCAGGATGCTCTGGTAGGGAATGAACATGCCAAACAGCATGAGGGGAAAGATGATGTTCGCACCGGGAAATTTCCACTTGGACAGCACATAGCCGTTCAACGAGCCGAGCATGGCCGAGATGATGGTCGATGGAATGACCAAGCTCAAGCTATTGAGCAGGTTGGGGGCGAACGCTTCCCAGGCCTCCACAAAGCTCTCCCAGTTCCACGGGTTGGGCAGGTTCCAGACCGTGTTCATGTTGATCTGATCCGGGCTCTTGAAGCTGGTGACGATTACTGTGTAGGCCGGCAGCAAAAAGATCATGGCCAGAAGGACCAACGAGCCGTAAATCAGTAAGCGGTTGGTTCGTGTTTTCTGGATCATAGTTCGTGCTCCGAGCGCAGGGTGGTCACCAGATAGGGGACGATTACGACGGCAACCATAATGAGCATAACGATGGCGATCGCAGCGCCTTTGGCGAACTCGTTGCCCCGGAATGCGGTGACAAACATCAACACGCCAGGCACATCGGTGGTGGCATTGTCGGGTCCAGCCATGACAAAAATTAGGTCAAAGATCTTGAGGGAGATGTGGCCGAGCACGATCATGGCGCTGAGGGTGATGGGCTGTAGAATAGGGAGGATGATGTGTCGGTACACCTGGAATACGCTGGCTCCGTCTACGATGGCTGCCTCGCGCAATTCATCGGGGATGCCACGCATCCCAGCCAGGTACATGGCCATGGTATACCCTGACATTTGCCACACTGCCGCGATCACGATGCCGATCATGGCCACATTAAAGCCGTGAATCTCCTCATATTCGGGAACCGGAATTCGACCGGGCCCGCCGAGTAGAGCCCAAATCACCAATGCTATTGCTATTATGCTCCCGATCAAGGCCGCTCGTACCCGTCCCCTCCGTAGATAGCGGAGGATGACGAGCGCTAGGGCGATGATGGCGACGGCGGTGAGGATCCGGGGCAGGTTCTGCCAATTGAACTGCAGGATCTGTGTGCGATTGGTCAACCACCTGATCTCGAGCGGAGGCAGGCCAAGGAGGGTTGGCAGGCGGTTGATGCCTCCCACCGGATTGAAAAGCCAGCGCCAAACTGTGCCGGTTACGATGAATGATAGGGCCATGGGGAAGAGAAAGACAATACGCCAGCCGTCCTCAAAGCGGATGCCTTGGTCGATCAGGATGGCGAGGAGTAAGCCCAGAGCCAGGCAGCCGCCCATAAAGAACAGGGTGAAGTAGAACGTGTTTACCAGGCTTTGGCGGAATCGAACTTCTAGGAGCCCGGTGAAGAGCCGGTCATAGTTCTCCAGGCCCACAAAGTTCACCTCTCGCACCAAGGCCACACCCTCCCAGTCGGTCATCGAATCGTAGGCTGTTTTGCCGATGAAGCCGTAAACAAAGATGCCCAGGAGAATGATAGAGGGCAGAAGCATGAGGACAGCCATCAGCCGGTCGCGGTTGATCGACTTGATCGAGAATGCTGCCATAGATACAACCTCCGCGTCGAGAGAAGGTGCGTGGGGTGCTTCCCTGGCTCGGGGGCCGTAGAGAGCACCCCACGCTTGGCCCCTACCCGGTAGGGGCTCGTCTGTTACCTATTCGCAGATGCCCGAATCCACACAAAGTTCTTGGAGTGCGGCGCTCGTCGAGTCGGCACTGCGGGTGCTGAGGAAGATCTCCATGGCACTGGCAAAGCCGTTCATGAAGGTTTCGTTGGCGACAGCGCCGTGGGCGAGGGAGCCAACGACGGTGTCTTCCGCCCAATCGGCGGCGGCGCTCTGGCCGTACGCGTTGTAGAGGGAGAGGTCGCTGTCGAGGCGGGCGGCGATAGAGCCTTTGAGCGGGTTGAAGGCATCCTGGCCTT
>JASFOV010000410.1:0-4731 GCA_050116355.1 Anaerolineae bacterium | reverse complement strand
TGCCAAACAGCACACTTTGCGCAAGCGTGAGGCTTTTGGCCCATGGATCTTTCGTATTGCCCGCAACGAGATCGCTGGTCACTACCGGCGCCGTAGACAGACGCTGTCCTTGGAGCTGGTCGACGAGCAGTCTTCATCAGAGCCCACGCCCCCGGAGGTGGTACTACGCCGCGAGCAATTGGCCCGGCTGACGTCAGCCTTGGCAACGCTCTCAGAGCGCGAACAAGAGATCATCCGACTGAAATTCGGCGCTGGTCTGCGGAATCAGGAGATTGCAAAAGTGATGCGGCTGCGTGCAGGACATGTGGCTGTTATCCTGTACCGCGCCTTGCGCAAACTCCGTGGGCAGTTGGACGCGGACTGATCTCTCGCCAAATCACCCCAACGATCAGGGGCAAGGCAAGGTCTGCAGAGCGAGGATCCCGGCTGTGCCAGCGTAGGCAGTCGTGGGTAGCGTTATGGTGAATGGTGGGGGTAGATGTGAGCAAAGCGGAACAGATGCGTGCCGAGCAGGTTTCGAGTGCCGTGGACCGGCTGGTCACCGAACCCGATCTCCACATCGATCAGTTCGATGCGGAGGATACCGGCATTTTGCGTACCGCTCAACAGCTGGCAGAGTTGCCTGCCTTGTTGGGGCCGGCCGATCCGGCGCTGGAGAGGCATGTGTTGCAGAAGCTCTATGCGGAGTCGGCGCCAGTCCGGCGTAGGCCGTGGCTCAAGTTGGGTTGGGCAGTCGCTGGTATGTTGGCCGTGCTCCTGGCTTTTCTACTGCTGTCTCCTCTGAGAGAAACGGCCGTAGCCAGCTTTCTGGCCGTATTCAACCTGGGACGCACCGAGGTGCGTTTGACTCCGGGTGTCGCCACTACCGCGGCGACCGGGGTTGGCTCCACAGAGGCTGCAATCCGGCAAACCCTGACCCTCGAAGAAGCACGGGCCGCGGTATCCTTTGCCATCCCGCTGCCGGACTATATGCCGGTAGGATATGACCTGTCCGAGGTGACAACTGTAGTTTACCCCAATCTTCCGGCATGGGTGCCGCAGCCCTTCTTGGTGGAACTTGTCTATAGCAATCAGGCCGGGCACCATGTGACCCTGCGTCTTTATGCCATCGCCTTGGGTGACCGGGCAAGCGTGGCCCGGCTGGATCTTGAAGCCGAACCGATCCGGACGGTGCAGGATGTGGAGATCAACGGTCGGCCCGGTGTACTGTTGCAGCTAGGTGCTGGTCAGGCCCCGGTGGCCCTGCAGGAGGTGGTCTGGGAAGAGGGAGATCTGATCTTGGCGCTGTCGGCCGATCACTTGACTGAGGCAGACCTGTTGCGCGTTGCACGCTCCCTGCGCAAGGAATAAGGCTACAGGGTAACAACGATGCTGATCGTGATTGTCTGGTGGTTCTGGCTGCAGGTGATGGGCCTTGCAGCCTTACCCCTTGTCTATCGCTTCTTTCGACGCTTTCCCGACCGCGGCTATGCCTTTGCGCGTCCCGTGGGCCTGCTGCTTGCTGGCTATGTGCTGTGGATGGGCAGCTCTTTGGGCCTGTTGCGCAACACTTTCGGTGGCGCCTTGTTCAGTATCGTGCTTGTAGCCCTCCTCTCAGTGTTCTTCTACCGGCGGGGGCGGGTCACCGATGACTCGGGCGACCCTACGGAAGCCGATCCTGGTTTGCTCACATGGTTGCGGGGCCATGGGCGTTTGGTACTGGTAGTGGAACTGCTGTTCGTCGTGGCACTGGGTCTGTGGGCGCTGCTCCGGGCCTATAGCCCGGATCTGACAACTGCTGGCGGCGAAAAGTTCATGGAGATCATGTACCTGAACAGCATCGGCCGTAGCGAATACTTTCCGCCGCAGGATGCCTGGCTCGCTGGCTTTGGGATCAGCTACTACTATTTCGGGTACGTGTTGATGGCGACCCTGACCATGTTGTCGGGATTTGCGGCGCATATGACGTTCAACGTGGGGGTAGCATCCCTGTTTGCTCTCACCTGTGTTGGTGCCTTTGGCCTTGTATACAACTTGGTCAGACTGGTCGAAAGGTCAAGAGGAACATCAGCCCGGCCGATTGGTTGGGGGCTGTTGGGGGCGATTCTGGTCGCTGTGCTGGGTAACCTCCAGGGTTTCCTGGAGATGTTATACAGCGCCCGCTTGCTGCCTCAGGGGTTCTGGCAGTGGCTGGACATCAAGGATATCAACCAGCCCTTTGATCCCACGCTGGCACCGAGCCTAATGCCGACGCGGAGTGGCTGGTGGTGGTGGCGAGCATCGCGCGTCATCCACGATTTGGACCCCCAGGGCAATTCAATGGGCATTCAGCCCATCGACGAGTTCCCGGGATTCAGCTTTCTGTTGGGCGATATGCATCCCCATGTGCTGGCTCTGCCCTTTGTACTGTTGGCCTTGGCCTTGGCCCTGTGGGCGCTGCTGGCGAGTGCCGAACAGGCTGGGGAAGGAGAGCCCGTCACAGGGCTCGAGGCTTGGCTGGCGCCGGTCAAACGGCTGCCAGTGTTGGTTCCTCTGATTCTGGGAGCGCTGGCCTTTCTCAACACCTGGGATTTTCCCATCTATTTGCTGGTATTTGTCGCTGCCTGTGGGCTAGCCCGCTGGAGCCGGTACGGTCGTTTCGGTTGGCCTTGGATCCAGGATGTGGGCCTAACCGGAGCGGTGACGGCGGTCCTCGGCTTTTTGCTCTACTTGCCTTTCTATATCGGCTTTCAGTCCCAAGCGGGTGGGTTGCTGCCGGCCCTCTACGTTGGCACGCGCTTTCGCCAGTACTTTGTCATGTTTGGAACGTTCCTTGTTGCCGTTGGGGGTCTGCTGGCAGTCTTGATCCTAGACTTGAGGCGGCGAATCTCGACGGGACGTTTGGTTGGCAGTTGGATCGGTTGGATGGCCGGCTTAATTGGCCTGCCGACAGCGGCTATGCTGGTCATCGTCGGGGCGATGTTGCTCACCCCGCAGGGCCAGGAGTTCTTGGAGGGGATCCGCCGGATTCCCTTCATCTATGAGATGGTGGGCGACGACCCCTGGCTTTCTGTCTTGGGCAAGCTGGCGCTGGTGAAGCTGCGCACGTGGGTCATGCCCTTGGTAGTGGCTGGCATGGCCGCGCTGGGCGCTGTCCTGCTCCAGCATTCGCTACGCCCAGCAGGGCATGAAACTGAAAAAGTACCGGATAACATGCTACAGCATCCCAGCATCCGCTTTGTGCTCTTGGGTATTGTTGTCGCGCTGCTGCTTACCCTCAGTGTTGAATTCTTCTATCTGGACGACAATTTCAAAGTACGCATGAACACCATTTTCAAGTTCTATTTCCAGGCTTGGGTCTTGATGGCCATCTCCAGCGCATTTGCTGTGTACTGGCTCACTCGCAAGCGTGGCTGGCTGCGAACGAGCGTCGCGGTTGGATTCTGGGTCCTGTTTGCGATGGGCATGGTTTACCCCGTGCTGGGCAACATTAGCCGTGCCGGGAACTTTGACCACCCACCCAATCTGGATGGGACAGCGTACTTGGCCGAGAGCCAACCCGACGATCACGCGGCCATTGCCTGGCTCAACGAGAACGTCGAGGGAGCACCCGTCATCCTGGAAGCCCCAGGCGCAGGAGGCAGCTCCTACGTGTATGAAGGGCGTGTTTCGGCTCTGACCGGCCTACCAACGCTGCTAGGATGGGCTGGTCATGAGGGACAGTGGCGGGGCAGCTATGAGATACAAAGCGCCCGTGAACCCGACATTGAGACCATCTACAACACGTTGGATACAGAAGCAGCCTTGACCCTGTTGGACAAGTATGATATAACCTACGTCTATGTTGGCCTGCTGGAGCGCAGCAAGTACGAGCCGCGGGCCCTGGAGAAGTTTGCGCGCTTTATGGATGTAGTCTACAAGAACGACGGAGTGACGATCTATAAGGTGCGCCAGTGACCTGGTGGTGTGGTTCACGATCATGATGCGGAGTATGGCCGGTGGAAGCGACTGACCAACTAGTGGAACAGATGACAGAGGACAGGACGACGACAGTCTGGTTGACTGTAGAGCGAGCCGCCTATCTTGTAGTCGGCCTGCTGGCAGCTGGAGTGCGGCTCTTCCAGCTGGGACTGCGGCCGTTCAGCGAGAGCGAGGCGGTACAGGCACTGGCCGCTTTCCGATTCGTGGAGGGGGCATCCCAAACAGCGCCTGCGGGCACTGCCCCCGCTCTATTTGCGGGCAATGTCCTGGGCTTCACGCTGGTGGGCAGTTCGGATATCGTTGCCCGGTGGCTGCCGGCACTGGCCGGCCTCGTTCTTGCGCTGTTGCCCTATGGTCTGCGCCACCGGTTGGGGCGGGGTGGAGCCCTGGCAGCGTCTCTGCTGCTGGCCATCTCGCCCTCGATGGTATTCTTTTCGAGATCGGTGGACAGCGCGATCCTGGTAGCCTGCTGCGGTCTCGCTCTGGTTGTAGGGGTGATCAACTACCTGGACACGCGCCGGCCCATTTTTCTGTATGGGGCAGCTATTGCACTCGGCCTCGGCTTGACGACCGGTGCAGGCATCTATACGCTGATTTTGATCATGGTCGCCTTTGGCCTTCTGCTCTATCTGTCGGAACGCGCCCAGGACCATGAAACGGGATGGTCGTCCCTCCTGGTGGCTTGGTGGGCGCTGCGAGGCGAAAAGGGATTGCTGGCCAGGGTTGGATCGGTGCTCGCTGTCACCTTCGGCTTGGTGTCGACGGTGGCCATTCTCTACCCTGCCGGGCTGG
>JASFOV010000409.1:0-4734 GCA_050116355.1 Anaerolineae bacterium | reverse complement strand
CACTGGCGCTGACCGACAGTGCACTACACCTGCTGGTGTACCCGGCGCTGCGCTGGGCACCAGTACCCGACGCTGCGCTGGGCACCCCCGCAAAGCACGGGGACAGGCAGGCACCCAGTCGGGCACCGGGTAGCGGTTCAGGTGATGCTTGAGCCGGTGCGCAGCTACGTCAGCGGCACGACCAGTGGTACCAGCCCCTGGCGGTACTCCTAGATGAAGGCCAGGAGTTCCCAGCCAACCAAAGGGAGGGACCCACATCGTCGTTTTCTCCCGAGTCCCACTTGGAGCCCGCATCGTGGCAGGCTGCTCGGTTGCAGTGGGCTCCAAACGATCCAGAGCGAGTCTCTGTCGTCCGGCTACCCAGGAAAAAGTCCACCGCACCCGGGAACCGCGCGATGGACTTCTTGGCGTGTTGTCGAGCGATGAGCAGATTGATCGGCTAGCCCGTATCCACGCCTAATGCCTTGATGAATCCGGCCATGCCCGCATCCGGTCCGGTCTCCAGATTGTGTAACTCTGAGATCTTGTCCCCGTCAAAGCTCACCCGGTCGCGCTGGGACGGAGAAGCGAACGCTTTCCCTGTGGCGGGAATGATCCCCATGCCCATGGACGACAGGTCTAGGTCCTTGCGGAACGTGCCAGAAAAGTGACTTGCAATCACGATGTAGTCACCGTCTTCTTTGATGTCATCGATGACGATTGATAGGTCAGGGACGGCTAGCCTTAAAGGCTCCTCACCCCCAAAAAACGAATTCTTGTCCAGGGGTGGACTGTTGACGCTGTCGGTCCACTTGAAATCGTTGGCATAAAGGGAATACCGATCAGGTCGGTCCAAATTGAAGGCAGACTTGACTAACTCTTTCTTATTCACGGTATCTATCTCCTTTTTCTAATGCACTCAGCACGACTCCGATCGAGTCGCTGTCTGGGGCGTATGCGGGCGAGATCCAGTCGCGTCGTCCGCCCCAGAAGCGGCGCTGCGATCTCGCAAAAGGATCGTTCAGATGCACGGGGCATCCACTTTGGCTAGCGGCTCACCCTGGCTGGGATCCGTAGCGCTTCCAACCATTCGCTCGGACCCAGCCAGCGTGATCCTCCCTGGGCCTAGCCCCGGGCCGCTTCCTCCAGGAACAGGATCTCCGGTTTCCCAGTCACCCCTGCTCGCTGCATCGCTTCCTTCAATTCTGTTGAGGCTGCATATTTGCGGGCGTTGTCCAGACTGTCCCATTCAAACAGGGCAACCAGCTTGTTGGAGCCGTTCTCCTGGCGGAGAATCTGGTACGACTTTTCGCCGTTTCGCCTACGCAGGTCACCAACGGAATCAAAGACAGACTTCCAGGCTTCATAGTCCTGCACACTGTGTCGGACCAACATGTACACCATTTTCTGTTTTCTCCCATTCTATTGAGTATTTTGTGTCTTTGATCGAGGAAAAGAATGCTATTGAGTAACTGTGAGGTTTCCCTTGGTCACTTACCATTATACTGCATGACAGGGCATTTGTCAAGTTAAAATCACATTAATAATAAATATAATATTTTTGAAGTTGAGACGAGCGCTTCGGGCTGCAGGACGCCGGTGGTTTCGCCGGGTCTGCACGTCAGCAAGGGGGGTATGGATCTACTGGGGACCAACCAAGCGCCTGTTCGCCGCTGTGGGGGGAATCCTTCTTATCTGCGCCGCCGGCAGGCGCTTTCCTGACTGGATAGGCGATTCGTCAGCAAGTGCATCGCCGCAAAAGGCGCGGTCCCCGATGTCGGATCATCGGGACGACGACTCCGCAGGTGCTGGATCACTTTCTGCATGGGCCTGCTCGCTTGTAAGACTAGCCATACAGCGCGACTGCTTCGAAAAAGGCGGCCACGTTGGCCCAGGGGATGTCCGGCTCGTCGATGTCGTACGCTGGACACAGGACCAACCCGGCGCGGCCCAGGGTATCAATCCGCTGCTTGACCTCCTGGCGGATTTCCTGCGGCGTGACAGAGCTGAAGGTCGTCTGCCGCCCCACCGTGCCCCACAGCACCAGCGTGGGGCCGTAGCGGCGCCGGATGGCTACGGCATCCATGTGTTCCGGTTGCAGGGGATTGATGGCATTGACGCCGATCTCGACCAAGTCGCCCACGATCGGCTCGAAGTACCCGTCGCTGTGGAACAAGATCGGCAGGTCAGGCGCGATCGCCCGGGCCGTCTGGATGATGCGGGCCAGGCGCGGCTTGAAAAAGGTGCGCCACATGGCCGGGCTGACAAACATCGTGCGCGGCATGCCGATATCATCGTCGAGGGCCAGTACGTCCACGCCGGCGCGGGCCAGCGCTTGGGCGTTGCGGCAGGCCAGGTCCGCCAACCGGTCCAGCAAGAAGTGGGCCCACGCAGGGCGCTCGATCAGGTCCAGCAAAAAATTCTCCAGGCCACGCAGCCGCCAGGCGGCCTCGAACAGCTCGCCGCCCAGGTGCGGCAGATTGCCCCCAGCGGCCAGCCCCCGCTCGTGGAGCTCCTCGACCTGGCCGGTCAGACCGTCCAGGTGGTAGGGCTGGCTCAGGTCGGGAAAGGGGAAGGTACGCAGGTCATCCAGGGATCGTGCCTTGGCCAGCGGGTTGCGCCGGTCCGGGGCTTCCGGGCGATAGGCCCATTGCTGGTAGGTCGCCATCTGGTAGGGGGTTCCCAGCCGGGTATCGGGGCCATAGGGTCGGGCCAGCCGCCGCAACGTCTCTTCTTCGGGGGAGGGCGTAAAGCGCACGAACTGCACATCTAGCACCCGGCCCTGGTCCGCACCACGCGGAATCAGGCTGTAAAGGTCGACGTGATAGAAGCCCAAAGCGCAGGGGATACGGTCTGGTGCCCCGCCGTCAAGCGCTGCCAACACTCGCTCACGAGCGTTCATCGACTCGCCTCCATGAGAGAGGTCGGGCCCGGCCAGATGCTTCACCTCCTGGCGGTCCCGACTGGAAAGCTGGTACTGTCGAGGGCGCACCCTGGTATGGTGTGCGCGCCAGGATCCGCTATTCGGCCTCCAGGACTGTCACTGCACCCGCATAGAGCTGGGCGAAATGTTGGCCGTCTCCGTCCGTGCCGATCCCGGATCCAAAATGCATGGGAACGGCAATCTCGGGCTGGAGGGTGCGCGCCGCCTCGGCGGCTTCCTCGGCAGTCATGACATACTTGCCGCTCACCGGCAGCAGGGCTACGTCGCAGTCCACATCGGCCATCTCGGGGATGTGATCGGTGTCGCCAGCGTGATAGATCTTGACCTCGTCGATGGTCACTACGTAGCCCACGTGATCCTGCTCGCGGGGGTGGAAGGGGACGCCGGGAGAGCGAAACTTGTCGATGTTGTAGGCTCGCACCGCCTCGATCTCGACACCGGCGGCCGCCAGCCGGTCCCCGGGACGCACTGTTTTGGCGGCGGGGAGCTTGGATCCCGAACCGGCGTTGCAGACCACCACGGTGGCCGGTCCGCTGACCTTGGCGACGTCATCGGGGGAGCAGTGATCGTGATGCTCGTGCGTGACCAGCACCAAATCGGCCGTAGGTAGGTTCTCGCCGAGTTGCCACGGATCAAAGTAGATCACCGGCGGTCCCTCCAGACGAAAACTATCGTGGCCCAACCAGTGTAGTTTGCTGACAAGTTCCTTGGCGTTCATAGAGCCTCCTCTCGTTGTGGGCTGCGTCCGTTGTGTCGCTCTTGAGACTATCTTACCACATCTTGGCCCGCGCGGCAATCGACTGCGGCCGTGGATTGCTGGTTTGCAGCAAAGGTCCCATCTGCTCGTGGCCAGCCCTTGGCTGGCCACCAACCGCAGCCGGTCTGCGCTTTGGTGACCAGGAGCGGCGCATGCAACTCAGCTAGAACCGGAGAATGATTCTGGGGGGCCGTCGAGCCACGGGCTTGACAGGAGTAGGTGTATGGGTTGGAAGGAGCTCGGCCGCACGGCCATCCACGGCCTGGGGTGCCCTGCGCAATAGGGTCACAGCCAAAGTGGTCTTGAAGGGCCGGCGTATGGCCGTGAGGGAGCTCAATCCGCAGTCGCCCATCCCGATTCCGGCTCGCCGGGGATCCAGTGCGTGGCCTTGGCTCGGGCCAGCCGCTGGCCCGCGGGGCTGCGCACTTCGGCCTTGAAGGTGAGCCGGCGACCCTGGCGGTCGAGGAGCTGGGCGGTGACGACCAGATGGCCCATCTCCGGGGAGACCGGCTGGCTGTAGGTGATCTCCAGCCGCCGGGTGACGTTGGGTGGCGCAACCAGTACACTCAGGGGGCCCAGCGTGTTGTCGACTGCGGCCGCGATCATGCCGCCCTGCATGGTGCCGTAGGGGTTCAGGTAGTGGGCCAGGACCGGGAACCGGGCGCTCAGGGTCCCCGCTTCCAGATCAAGGGACACGAACTCGCCCTGCATGGCCGCAAAGACCGGCGGTGGGAAGGCGTACTCCTCGATCCGGTCGCCCAGCCGGTCTCTGAGGATGGTCATAATGATAGTTGACAGTTGGCTGGCTCGTGGCAAGATGTCCTCCCTCTTGGTCATGGCTGCGGAGCGGGTATCGCTCGTCTCGCGCCTGTACAGTATACGAGCCAAGCCACCGCCTGTCAAGAACGCTGGGAAAAGGTTCAAGGCGAATGCATTTGGCCTGCCGGTCGCCCAATGCCAGATTCCTGACCGAAGCGAGCACCTGTTGGATGAGGCCACAGAGCAGAGCCGCGTTGCGGCCTCAATGTGGTTCGAGGACTACATCCTTCCAGAA
>JASFOV010000408.1:0-4745 GCA_050116355.1 Anaerolineae bacterium | reverse complement strand
TCTGGTTGCCTTCGGGCTGTTATGCCACTGCCGTGCTGGCTGAGCTGACGAAAGTTCCCTGGCAATCGGAGGAAAGAGCGTAAGGACGATCACAAGACTCTAACAGATTTTTAACGTTTTTGAAAGCATATCTTAACAAGTCTCTAACAAAAGGCGGGTATAATATTGATAGTAGATTCAGAGGATATTCGAGCAAGGAGGGGGTAAGGAGATGGTTAGAGTGGTTCGACCCAATGATTGGGAACCGGCATCGGATGCCATGCGGTTGCAGCGGGAGATGAACCGTTTGGAGCGGCGGGCTCGCCGCTCGGATCGCGCACCGCGCTCACGGGTTTTCCCGGCGATCGTGATTTCAGCCACCGATGAGAAGCTTGTCATCCGGACCGAAATTCCGGGTATGGTGCTGGATGACTTTGATATTAGCGTTTCGGGCGATACGTTGACTATTATGGGAACGCGCGCCACTGGACAGGATTTGGAGGAAGGCTGGTACCATCGCCGCGAACGAGCTAGTGGCGGCTTCAGCCGGGCTGTCCGGTTGCCGGCGGAGGTCGATGGTGATCGGGCCGAGGCTACGTATCTGGCCGGGGTTCTGTCCATTTCGCTGCCACTCAAAGAGGCAGCCAAGCCCAAGCACATCCCTGTGCAGGTCGTGGAAGCGTGAGCCTGGAGGAGCAAGGGAGCATGTCAGAAGAGACAAATATCGCGGTTGAAGAGAAGAAGGAAGTAGACACATCTGTTCATCAGGAGCTGCGCAGCGGCAATTGGTTCGTACCGGCCACGGACGTGTATGAGGCACCGGACAGGGTCGTACTGACCATGGATATGCCCGGTGTGTGCTTTGATTGTGCGCACGTGGACATTGTCGATGATGAGTTGATCGTGACAGGCCATGTGGTCCACGGTGAAGATCAGGATGATTACGTGCTGTACCGTGAGTATGATGTGGGACACTATCACCGCCATTTTGGGCTGCCGGAGATGATCGATCGCTCCAAGATTGAAGCGGCCATGGTTGATGGGGTGTTGACGGTGACCATGCCCAAAGTTGAAGAAGTCAAGCCACGGCGGATTCCCATCAAAGTCGGGGAATAGCCGGGTTCGGATACAACCTGGCCAGACGCGCTAGGAACTACCTTAATCACACTACACAAGGAGGATGGAATGGATTGGCTAAGCTTTCTGAAGATCATGGCGATGGAGGAGCACGCCGCGCGCGCGAAGTATCAGCTGGCAATGGATCTTGCCGAAGACGAGAAACTCAAAGAGTTCTTCAAGAGATTGCGAGATGAAGAAGAGTTCCATGCGCAATTCCTGGAGGGCGAGTACGAGAAGCTAGAGAAAAAGCTCGAGGCGGGCGAAGCATAAAGCTATGATTGTCCCAGTCTACTTTGTGTAGGCGGAGGGGCTTTGCCTGGATACAGTTTGATGGCCAGTAGCTCTTGCGGAGTAGCTGGTCGCATAGCAATAACTGTGGAGTACAGTTGCTAGGAGGTGACAAAGAAGTCTTCCCAGCGGTTGTTTGATTGTCCGCAGGTAGGGAGTGGGATATGAATATCAAGAGTAGGGATGTTACAGAGATTTTTGGTCGTCTTGCTCAGCAGAATCAAGCAGTTGGCGAATCGATAACGGTTCGTTCTTTTGAAGCTGGCGAACTGGTTTGCGAGGCGAGCGAGATGGTGAGTTCGTTGTTCCTGGTGGTGAGCGGTCGGGTGCAGCTTTTCCGTGCATCAGAAGAGGGGCGTCGCTACGTGGTGGCCACCCTCGGCCCCGGCTCCATGTTTGGTGAGGAGTCCTTGTTGGGCGGTCAGGGCCCTGATACATCGGCTGTGGCCCTGGAGCCGTGCACGGTATGGATGCTGCCGGCCAAACGCGCCCGGGAGATTTCGTCAACTGATGCCATGTTCGGCTTTGGCCTCATGCAGGCTATGGGCCAGCGTGTGGTCGAGGCCGAGAACCGCTTGGAACAGATGGCCTACAGCACCATTGCTTCACGTCTGGCGGCCCTTTTGCTTGAACTCGGGGCCAATGACCCAGACAATATCGTGCGCGCTACCCACCAGGAGTTGGCGGATATGCTCGGTACGTGGCGTGAGACGATTAGCAAAACGTTACAAGACTTTCGGCGCAGAGGGTTGGTTGCTTCTAGCCGGCGCCAGTTGACATTGCTGGACAAGGAAGGGCTACAATTCGAAGCGGGCGGCATTTTGTGATACGCGTCTTTTTGTCCTGACGGTTTTGTGCTATACTGGTTCCCAGCGAAAGCCATCGTGAAGGGGCGATCCCTGGGATCAAAGAGGTGGTGGACAGGGATCAGGTTTGTGCCTGATCCCTGATCATTGGCGGGCATGGCCTATTGCCTGGCCCAAAGGGGAAAGGGATGAAAGCCCATTCGGATGTGGAGCCGGCTCTGGCCGTGATCCGGCATGCCATCCACAACGAGATTTCTGGCCAGCGGTTTTACAACGATGCTGCCTACCATTGCATCGATCTCTGGGCCAAGGAGATCTTTGCCGACTTGGCTCAAGAAGAAGAGGGACATACGCGGCTGCTTCTGGTTGAATACGAGTCGCTGAGCACTACTGGGGCGTGGATCGATCCCCAAGTGGCCATGGATAGCTCTGCCGATGTAGATATCACCCGTTTCACGTTTGCCGGCGATGCGGGCGGCCAGGACCTTTTCCCTGCAGAGCAGTCTGTGGACGAAGCCGTGGACCGGCGATCGGATGATCTGGCTGCCTTGGCCTTTGGTGTCCAAATGGAAGAAGAGGCGCTAGCGTTATACGGCCGTGAGGCGCGGACGGCGCAGGATCCAGCTGCCCAAAAAGCGTACCAGTTCCTGATTGAAGAGGAAACACGCCACCACGAGCAATTGAAAGAGCAGTGGGAGCGGCTAGCTGGCCGCGCCTTCCCAGAGGATTGAAGGCGCTATTGGGGACGCGGTGTAGACAGTCTGTGACCCATTCTGCTTCTTGTTGCGAAACGAGTTACCGGTAGCCACCTACATCAAGAGGAGAAGGAAAGGAGCGGTCTATGAAAGCGTTGAATGAGATCCCGGAAGCCTGGCGCTTGGCAATGCAGCGCGAAAAGGATGCTGAGGAGTTTTATGCCCGTATGGCCCAGACGGCGGCCGATGAAGGCATTCGTACCCTGTTTGAGATGCTCGTGGAACAGGAAAAAAAGCACTATGCCATCTTGGAGGCCGAGTACCGTCGCATTTTCGAACCCGATCTGGAATTGGCCAAGGAGCAGCTGCCCATCACTTGGTACGAGTGGGATGAGGAGTCGTTCGAATTGGCGGAAGCGCTCGAGCTGCCGGTGATGCTCTATATCACCGCCCCCTGGTGCGAGCCTTGCCACCTGATGGAAGAGACCACCCTGGCCGATCGCGACATTGTGACCACCATTAACGATGATTTCATCCCGATCATGGTCGATGCTGACAAGCGACCCGATGTAGATAGCCGCTACAACAATGGCGGCTGGCCAACCACGGCTTTTCTCGATCCGGATGGCAATGTCCTGGAAAGCCTCAACTTCTTGACGGCTGAGGAAATGATGCCCGTCCTACAGCGCGTCAAAGCCCGCTTTGCGGGTGAGGAGATGCCCCCGGCCCAAACGATCGCCATCCGGCCGGGCGTGCAATGGGCAGACTTGGACGAGCAGCCTGAGGCCGTGGGTGAGTTAAAGCCGGAAATGGTAGGCGAGGTGGTCCAAGAAGTACTGGATGCGTTCGATGCGGAGCATGGCGGCTTTGGCGACGCACCCAAGTTCCACCATGCCGACGTGCTAGAGTTTGCGCTGGCCGTCGCCCATCGTACTGGCGACGAGGCGGTGAACCAGGTGGTCCATACGACGCTACAGGCCATGGCCGGCGGTGGTCTGAACGACCCGATAGATGGTGGCTTCTTTCGCTATGCGACCAATGCGGATTGGAGCGCTCCTCACTATGAGAAGATGGTGGGCGACCAGGCGCAATTGCTCGGCTTGTATCTGCGTGCCTACCAGGCCGGTGGCCAACAGGGTTATCTGGACGCCGCCCGCGGCATTCTGGACTATGTGGATGACGTCTTGTGGGATCGAGATCAGGGCCACTTCTACAGCAGCCAGGAAGCCGATCCCGAGTACTATGCGCTCGATGCACAAGGCCGGGCCCAGCATGCAACGCCCTACGTGGACAAGACCGCCTATACGGAGCGCAATGCCGTCGCAGCGTCGGCTTATATGCTGGCCAGTGCTGTTTTGAACGAGCCTCGATATGCCGACCTCGCCATCCGGGCTCTTGAGTTTGTTTGGAACAAGAGCTACCAGGAAGGGCTGGGTATGCACCATTACTTTGACAACCAAGCGCACGTTCCCGGCCTGCTGGTCGATCAGGTCAGCATGGCCCAGGCCTGGCTCGATGGCTACGAGCATTTTGGCCGGGAGGTGTACCTGCAGCGGGCTGAGACGTTGATGCGCTTTGTCGGCAACGCCCTGCTCGATCAGGATGGGCGCTACTTTGACACGGTGGCCGCACCCGAGGCCGTGGGCCGCTTGCGTCGCCGGGAGAAACCGTTCTGCGAAAACGTGGCGGCCGCGGATATCAATCTCCGCCTGTATCGCTTGACGGGGAAAGAAGCGTATCACCGGGCTGCACAAAAGACGCTGGAGGCCCTGGTGCCCTACTACGCTGAAGTTGGTATCGAGGCGGCTCGCTTTGCCCTGACGGTGGATCGTTTCCTGCGGCGCCCATTGCTGGTCAC
>JASFOV010000407.1:0-4747 GCA_050116355.1 Anaerolineae bacterium | reverse complement strand
ACACCGCTTTGACGGCTTTGCGAAGGGGCCGGGATACATGGATTGGGCTACGCAGCCGGACCCCTTCCGCCGCTACCAGGGCGCGCGATTGATCCAGTTAGAGCGTCCTGAGCCAGGCGAGGATCCGGCCTACGGACCAGCCTTTTCCTGGGGACACGTGGAACCGGTGGCCCTAGATCGCACCTGTGTATCGCAGTTGTTTTTCGATAGTCTGTCCATCTCTGCCTGGAAACGTGCAGGCGACACTACTTGGGCGCTGCGGGTCAATCCTTCCAGTGGCAACCTGCACCCCACCGAAGGCTACCTGATCAGTGGCCCGGTGACGGACCTCGTCGACCGGCCCATGGTCGGCCACTATGCACCGCGCGAGCACGCCCTGGAAGTACGATCCGAGTTCTCTCTCGAGTTGTGGCAGCAACTGGTCGCGCCTCTGCCCGCGGGCACCCTATTGGTCGGCTTGACCTCCATCCACTGGCGCGAGGCATGGAAGTATGGCGAGCGTGCCTTCCGCTACTGCCAACACGATGTGGGGCATGCCATCGCCGCGGTGAGCATCGCCGCTGCAGGCTTGGGGTGGCAGGCCACGTTGTTGGATGATTTGGGCTCGGACCAGATCGCCAGGCTTTTGGGTGTCTCGAACTCGCAAGGGGCTGAGGCAGAGCATCCGGATTGTGTGTTGGCCATCTATCCCCAAGACCAGACCTGTGAGCGCAATTTCCTGTCTGGCGGCCCGCTGGCCGCCTTTGCAGACCTCACATGGCGGGGCGAGCCCAACCAGTTGAGTCCCCGTCACAGGCCTTGGCCGGTCATTGACCAGGTCGCCGCGGCCACTGCAAAGCCGCCCACGGCAGGTGCGTACAGCCGGCCGTCCTCGCCTGCCGGACCCTCCGGCTTTGGGGATACACGCCCTTTCGGCTTGCGGCAGATGATCCGCCAGCGGCGAAGCGCAGTGGCCATGGATCCGAATGGCAGCATCGGCCGTGATGCCTTCTACCGGATCCTGAACAAGACCATCCCTGGGCCAGGGCGGCTGCCGTTCGACACGCTGCCGTGGCGCCCGCGGGTGCATCTCCTGCTCTTTGTACATCGTGTCGAGGGCCTAGAACCGGGTCTCTACTTATTGCTCCGGCAGGTGGAGCCGACAGCCGTCCTACAAGACGCGATGAAGGACGAGTTTCTCTGGGAGCGACCAGAATCGTGCCCACCAGATATGCATCTGTACCGGTTGGCGAGGGGGGATGCGCGCAACGCCGCCCGCCTGCTCTCCTGCCAGCAGGACATTGCCGCCGATGGTTGCTTCAGCGTGGGGATGCTGGCTGAGTTCGAGGATCCGCTAGGGCGTATTGGTCCCTGGTTCTACCGCCGTCTCTTCTGGGAGTGCGGTGTCATCGGCCAGGTACTCTACCTCGAAGCCGAAGCAGCTGGCGTGCGCGGAACTGGCATTGGCTGCTATTTCGATGATCCGGTGCATGATCTGCTAGGCCTGCAGACCCGGCAGTACCAGAGCTTGTATCACTTTACAGTCGGCCACCCCATCGAAGATGCACGATTGACGACGTTGCCGGCCTACCCACCCGGTCCAGCTTCCGGTCGCTCCTGATGCCCAGCGGGTGCCTGGCATCCCATTGTGGAAAAGATGGTCAACGGCCCACTTCTTCAGGCGGGGCGGACATTCTGAGGTGCCACTGTAGGCGCCTGAGACTACTTTCGCAGATTTGGCGCACTTGATCAGCCCTCAGCCCGGCCAGGCTCAGTTTGTGACTCTCGACCGGCAGGCTATCGAGAATATTGAGCGTGTACCGGTACTCGCGTTGGGCCGTCGTCCAAGCCTGGAGGTCGTGATAGCTTTCTGCCAGGCGAAAGTGGGCATCCCATTGCTCTGGTTGCACGGTCACGACCAGTCGCCAGGACTCGATGGCGGCCTCCGTTTTCCCCTGTTGCTGGAGGAGGATGCCCAGGAGAAGGTGCGCATCAGCATGCCAGGGATCGTGGGCCAGTAGCTGCTGGCAAGCAACTTCGGCCTCATCCCAGCGCCGCTGTTGGACCAGGACTCCCGCGCGCAAACTATAGACCTCTGGCCAAAACGGGTCATCGGCAGGCAATCGCTGCAACTCGGACCAGGCGGTCTCGTACTCCCCACGCTGGAACGCTTTGAGCGCTTTGTGGAACCCCCGGACAGAAACTGGATCCGTGACGGGATCCAGTTTCTGTCCGGGCTCTTCTGATCTTTGAGGAGGGACCGTATCTGTGGGTGGCTGTGGTTCTTTGCTTGGCGGGGATGGCCGGGTCCGACGAGCCCTTTGCTTTGTGCTCTGATCTTTGCGAAACAGAGAAGCATGGCCTGTCGCCACCAGCCCGAGGTCACCGACGTCTTGGCCTGCAGCAGCATGGTTGGCGGCGGCCAATAGATATCCGCCTGGGCGCAGGCTGGCGGTCAAACGAGCCATGAGGCGATTCCTCGCTCGGAAGTCAAGGTGGCTCATGATCCGCTGGGCAAGGATTACGTCCATATCCCGCAGTGCGGGCGGACGCTGCGCCTCAGCCAGATTGAAGCGCATAAAAACCACCCGCTGCGCCACGGTGGAGACGAGTCGGTAGTTCTTACCTTCTGGTGCAAAATAGGGTTGCCGCAGATCGTCGGGTACCTTTTGCAGGGCTCTACGGTTGTAGCTTCCCCGGCGGGCAATGGCAAGGATTGCCTCATCCAGATCGGTGGCGATTATCTTGGTTTGCAGAGGACCATGTTGGGTTTCGTACTCTGTCAAGGCTATGGCCAGGCTGTAGGCTTCGGCACCTGTGCCACAACCTGCACTCCAGAATCTCAAAGGGGTGCGGTCGGAAGCCTGTAACTCAGGTAGAATCCGTTCGTACAAGGCCCGATACAGGTGCATGTCTTTGAAAAAGGCAGGCTCGGGGTCGAGCAAGAGCTGGTACAAGCTGCCTAGCTCCCGTTCGCCCTCCTGCTCTGTGTGCAGCAAAGGCCAATAGGCATCAAGGTCTGCCACCTGGCAAGCAGCCAGGCGCTGCGCAATCGCCCGATCCAAGATCTCATCGGGGTAAATCGAGCCATCCAAGCCGCAGTAGCTGGCGACCATGTGGCGCAAGCGTGCGCGGTCCTGTCCGGCTAGGTCGATGCGTTCGACCTTATCTGTCATCTGCTCTTGGCCTCTGTCCTCTGTACGCGTATCCAATCACAGAGTTGTATCGCATGAAGCAGTTGAGATCTGCCGAAATGGTTTTGCCCGCAACTTGCGGCTAGACCGCCTTTCGGTCTAGCCTGGTGCTGGCCAGCGATGGGGGTTGGCCCCCACGTCGTTGGCGGTCCGTCGCACTCGACTGGGACCGACCCGGATCCATGGACTCGTAAAGCCTACCGGTCATTATACCGGACCTTTGAGGGGGAAGCAATAGGTCGCAGGGACTACCTCTACCCACCTTCACCTTTCGGTAGGGCTCCGACGGGCCATCCTCCCCAGGGTGCCTGAGAGTACTGCCCGGGGTACTGCCCTGCGAAGCGATCGCTGCCGGACAGCTAGCGCACGATCCACCCACGCTGCATACGCCGCGTGATCCACAGGAGTAGGCCGATGATGAACATGAATACGGCATCGACGATCAGGGTCAGGCCAAAAGCCGAGGCCAGGTAGTTGGCAGCGGCATTCATCGCCCGGACAATGTCCGGTGGCATACTAGGCATACCCGTGATCACCAGCATGATGGCCGTCACGATACCCAAAAAGATCAGCACCGGACGCACGGTCTGCATATCCGATTCGCTGGGTAGCATGGCGTTCGAGATCGAAAAGATCAGGTAAAGCCACAACCAGAAATCAGGAATGCGTATCAAGCGTTCCAATTCCCCGAGTATCCCGTCTACCCCTAGCCCCACCACGGCGGTGGTGACTTGCTCCATGTCGAGTACCAGATAGCCGATGAGCAGGATGACCAACACACCGCCAAGCAGGGGGGCCATACCGATCAGGCTGGCACGCAGAGGATCGACTTTGCCCACGCGCACTGAGCCCAGCGACACCTTGCGGCTACGGCCTTTGCGTACCGGCCCGATAGATAGCTTGCCGACGCGCACCCCCAGGACCTTCGCGGTCAGCCAATGGCTCAGCTCGTGGATCACCACGCCGGGCAACACGATCACAAAGTACAGGACCAAAGCCACATCGGGGTCGCCCATCCAGCGCACACTCAGTTCCTGCAAGCTGCGCGTGATGAGGCGCTTCGCTCCCAGCAAAAGAAGAAACGTCGTTACGAGGGCAATGAGCGGGGTCCATGCACCAAACACGGTGGCTACTGTCC
This sequence comes from Anaerolineae bacterium, assembly GCA_050116355.1. Lineage (GTDB taxonomy): Bacteria > Chloroflexota > Anaerolineae > JAAYZQ01 > JAAYZQ01 > JASFOV01. The sequence continues at coordinate 436 of JASFOV010000407.1, read as the reverse complement.
TTCCTTTGTTCCAGTTAGCATGACCGAAACCACCTCGGGTGGACAGAAAAGGCGGGCCCGCGGTGTGCCAAACCCCTCCATACCGATCCCCCGGCTGACATAGAGGTGTGTGCCGCTTTCACGATAGTGCCCACCTTCATACCGCTTCCAGAACCGGGAACTGGTCAGCAAGGCGCCAAAGCCAGGCACTCGCCACTGCCCACCATGTGTGTGACCGGCCAAGAACAGATCGACGCCCAGATCACGGGTGGCTGGCATCAGATCCGGGACGTGGTACAGAAGCACTGTGAAGGCATCCGTTGGCGCAGTGGCCATTAGTTCGGCCAAGATGGCTCCATCGGCTGCCAGGTCGCGGGTACAGAATACACCCATCAGCCAGATGCGGTGCTCGCCGGTCGATACCTTGATGGCCTGGTTGTCCAACACGACAATGCCC
>JASFOV010000406.1:0-4748 GCA_050116355.1 Anaerolineae bacterium | reverse complement strand
CGCTGTATCTCAAGATCTTTGTCCGCTCCTTCAAGATCGCCATCATCACCACTCTCCTGTCCCTCTTGTTGGGCTATCCGATGGCCTACTGGATCGCTACGCGCTCGACAAAGTGGCGCAATATCCTGCTCCTGTTGCTCATGATCCCGTACTGGACCAACTTTTTGGTGCGCACCTATGCCTGGATCCTGATCCTACGCGATTCGGGCCTGATCAACAGCCTGCTGATGGGCTGGGGCTTGATTACGGCGCCGCTGCCCCTCTTTGGCAATGACTTTGCTATCATCGTCGGACTGGTGTATGGCTGGTTCCCCAGTATGGTGCTGCCCCTTTATGCGGCCATCGAACGGCTGGACTTTTCACTGGTCGAAGCCGCCCAGGATCTATATGCCAACGAGGTGCGTGCCTTTGCCCGAGTTATCTTTCCTCTTACGCTGCCGGGGGTGATCGCCGGTTCCATCCTGGTCTTTATCCCATCGCTGGGCGCGTACGTGACGCCCGATCTGCTGGGCGGCGCCAAGTCGGTGATGATCGGCAATGTGATCCAGAGCCAGTTTCTCACGGTGCGCGATTATCCCTTTGGGTCGGCCTTTTCCTTTGTGCTGATGGTCATCATGCTCGGCGCCACGCTGATCTACTTCCGCGTAGGCGCCCGGACGTTCTGAGAGGGCAGCCATGAGTACCCGAGCGCTGAGTCGAGAGGGTCGCGTCGCCCGCCGGGGCAGCAGGTTGGGACGCTTATTGCGGGCCGGGATCACGGGCGGTGGCATCTTTGGCTATCTGTTCCTCTACGTGCCCATCCTGATCCTGGTCGTGTTCTCTTTCAATGCATCCCGGTTTGTAACCACGTGGTCGGGCTTTAGCCTGCGCTGGTATGGAGAGCTGTTCCAGAACGAGGCCATGATGCTGGCTTTGCGCAATAGTCTCATCGTGGCCGTCGCCTCAACCCTGATCTCGACCGTGTTTGGCACCATGGTCGCCCTGGCCATGGAGCGCCATGAATTCTTTGGCAAGCTCGGCTTTGACGCCCTGCTCTATCTGCCGATCATCATCCCCGATATTTCAATGGCGGTCATGCTCCTGCTCTTCTTCGTCATGAGCCGCATCACCCTGGGCCTGACGACGATCATCATCTCGCACGTGGCATTCAATATCTCTTTCGTCGCCGTGGTCGTCCGCGCGCGGCTGGTGGGCTTTGACCGCAGCCTGGAGGAGGCCGCCCAGGACTTGGGCGCCAACGAGCTTCAGACCTTCTGGCGCGTCACCCTGCCGCTGCTGATGCCGGCCATCCTGGGTGGCGCGTTGCTGGCCTTTACCCTGTCCCTCGATGACTTTGTGATTACCTTCTTTACAGCCGGGGTGGGCTCGACCACGTTGCCCCTGCGCATCTATTCCATGGTCAAGCTGGGCATCACGCCCGAGATCAATGCCATATCGACACTGATGCTGCTGGCATCGATGACCCTGCTCATGCTCTCCCTGCTCTTGCAGCGGAAAGGAGGTGGTTCCGTCACAGATATCGCCTAGGGCCGCCCCACCTCACACGGCGGGTTGCCTGTTCGTAACTCGCTGGCACGCAATGCGGCAAGATCCCCTTTGTGGAAAAGCCCCTGGGCTGCAGTTTGAGAAGAGACAGGCGATTAGGTACCCTGGACAAAAAGGAGGCAGAGATGAAAAAGGTTCTTCCGCTGATGATGATTTTGGTTTTGGTCGCGGTACTGGCAGGATGTGGCCCGACCACAGGCGGCGAGCAAGAGCTTGCCGATGAACTACACGTTTACAACTGGTCCGAGTATATCGATCCCGAGATCTATGAAGAATTTGAGAACGAGTTCGGCGTCAAGGTCGTCGAGGACACCTTCTCCAGCAATGAGGACCTGCTGGCCAAGCTCCAAGCGGGAGCCAGCGGCTACGACGTCATCGTGCCCTCGGATTACATGGTCGCTATTATGATCGAGTTGGACTTGTTGGCTGAGTTGAACTATGACAACATCCCCAACTTTTCCAACGTCAGCGACACCTTCAAAGATCCGCCCTACGATCCGGGCAACACCTACTCGGTGCCCTACCAGTGGGGGACCACCGGCATCGGCTACAACGCCGACGAATTCGACGAACCCCCGGGTAGCTGGGCCTACCTCTTTGATCCAGAGATGGCGGCTCCTTATGCCGGCCGGATGAGCATGCTCAACGACCCCCGGGAGACGATCGGTGCCGCGCTCAAGTACTTGGGCTATTCCGTGAACTCGACGGACGAGGCGCAGCTGGAAGAAGCCAAACAGCTCTTGATCCAGCAGAAGGAATGGGTCTCGACCTACGACAGCGATGGGTTCGAAGACCTGCTGGCGGCCGGTGAGACGCTCCTGGGCCATGGCTGGAGCGGCGACTTTTTCGCGGCGGCCGAGGAAGCCGAGCAGGTCTGGTACATCATTCCCGACGAAGGTGGGGTGATCTGGACGGATAACTTGGCCGTTCCCAAGACAGCGCCCAGCCAGTATACGGCCGAGGTGTTTATCAATTACTTGTTGCGCCCTGAAGTCGGGGCCAAGATCACGAACTACACCTGGTATGGCAGCCCCAACCAGGCTTCCGAGGAGTTTATCGATGCCGAGATCCTCGAAGAACCGGCCATCTACCCGCCACCCGAGGTGATGGACAAGCTCGAATTCCTGCGGGATGTCGGCGAGGCAACAACCCTCTACGACCGGATCTGGACCGAGATCAAGACCGAGTAAGGATCGTTTGGGGTGCTTATGACTCAAAAGATGTGGATCGGGGGCCGGTCTGTTCCCAGTTCGTCGGACGAGACCCTCGAGATCTGGAATCCATACACCGAGACGGTGCTCGACACGGTGCCGCGCGGCACGCCGGAGGATGTAGATCGCGCCGTCCAAGCCGCGCGGGAGGCCTTTGTCACTTGGCGCTGGATGCCCGCCATCGAACGTGGTGAGCTCCTCCACGAGATCGCGCGAAAGCTCCGCGAGAACGCGGAGGCCCTGGCCCGCCAACTGACGCTAGAAGGCGGCAAGCCGCTGGTCGAGAACCTCGATGAGGTGGAGTGGACAGCGGCCTGTTTTGACTACTATGCCGAGATCGGACGCCACAGCCGGGGACGGGTGATCCCCAGCATCGAAAGCAGCCAACTAAGCCTGGTGCTCAAAGAGCCCTACGGCGTTGTAGCCTGCATCGTGCCGTGGAACTACCCGCTGCTGCTCATGGGCTGGAAAGTGGCCCCGGCGCTGGCCGCAGGCAACACCGTGGTCGTCAAGCCCTCTTCGGTGGCGCCGTTGGCCGTGCTCTCGTTGGCCGGTGCTTTTGACCACCTGCCGGCCGGGACCGTGAACATCCTGCCCGGTTCAGGCAGAACGGTGGGCGAAGCTCTGGTGACCCACCCCCAGGTGCCGGTCATCGCCTTCACCGGCAGTACCGCCGTAGGGCAACGGATCGTCCAGCAGGCCGGCCCGCTGATGAAGAAACTGCACCTGGAGCTGGGCGGCAAGGATGCCTTTATCGTCGCCGAGGATGCCGATCTGGATGTGGCAGTGCCGGGTGTGGCCTGGGCAGCGCTGCTCAACAACGGGCAGGTGTGTACCAGTACCGAGCGCATCTACGTCCACGACAGCCTCTACGCCGCGTTTACGGACGGCATCTCGGAGTATGTCCAGGGGCTGGTGATGGGCGACCCGCTCGACGACAGCACCGACCTGGGGCCGATGGCTCGCGACCGTTTCCGGCAGCGGGTGGAACAGCAGGTCGCCGATGCCGTGGAGCGGGGGGCGCGGGTGTTGACCGGCGGTCGCCGGCCACCTGGGCTGGCCCGTGGCTACTTCTACGAACCCACCGTGCTGATCGACGTGGATCGCGACATGCAGCTCATGTGCGAAGAGACCTTTGGCCCGGTGCTGCCCATCGCCAAGTACGACACCTTTGACCAAGCCATCGCCCTGGCCAATGATTCCGTCTATGGTTTGGGTGCCAACCTCTACACCCACAACGCCCGCTACGTCAAGCGCTTCTACGAGGAGGTACGGGCCGGTACACTGTGGATCAACGACCCGTTGACCGACAACGACGCCGGGCCGTTCGGTGGCTTTGGCATGAGCGGCCTCGGTCGCGAGTTGGGCGAAGAAGGACTGGACGAGTTTCGCGGGACCAAGCACGTCCATTGGGACTTGAGCATGGAGCCCAAAGAGTGGTGGTACCCCTACACGGCCTATAACCAAGCGCGATCGGAGTGGTAGGTACAGGCAGTCGGCGGACGCCCCACCCGGCATCAAGTGAGCAAAGGTTCAAAAAGGGCCGGGCCCCTCAAAGGGCCTGGCCCTTGCGGGTGCTCGAACCACGCTGCCGGCCTGCAAAGAGCTGCAGCAACCTGTCTTGGCAGAGCCCACCGGTTGTCCGCGTGGTTTCTTGGGCTCCTGCCGAGCTCGCACTTGTCCTTAACCGTCCCTAACTGTCCTGCACTGTCCTGCGGTCAGCATGGGCGGTCAGCACGGGCTGACAGGCACGGGTGGCTGGGCGGCTCGTGCAGACGTGGTCGCTGTTGGGTGAGCGAAAGGGGACTTGGCACCAACTGTAGCTAGAACAGACGGTTCCGAATCTAATTCGGTGGGAATTGTAGATTGGGCTGATCCCGCCCGCATGAGGAGTGTGCTGAGGCAGCGCAATCATCATCGCGTATCCATAGCTGACTACCATACCCTTCCGAGGCTATAGAAGGTCACATAAGCCTCTGGATGGCACTATGA
>JASFOV010000405.1:0-4752 GCA_050116355.1 Anaerolineae bacterium | reverse complement strand
TCTGGAACCTGCGCCGGCGCTCGACGATCCCCTGGCCGAGCAACATCGCCTGTTTGAGAACGTAGGCATCTTTGTCGCTGCCGTGAGCCGCCACGTCCCATTGCTGTTGGTCATCGAGGACATCCACTGGGCCCGGGGCGGCAGCCTGGCACTGCTGCGCCACCTGATCCGGCACTCCCGCGAGGAGCGGGTGCTGATCGTGGCCACCTATCGCCCTGTGGAGCAGGCGACCGCCGAAACCTTCCACGAGACGCTACTGGACCTGCGTCGCGAGCGGCTGGTCACCGGGCTGGGCCTATCCCGGCTGGACCGCGAGCAGACGCGCCAGATGTTGGCTGCGCTGTTTGCCGAGGAAATCACCCCCGAGTTACGGGATGGCATCTACCACGAAACCGACGGTAACCCGTTCTTTATTGAAGAGGTATGCAAGGCCCTGGTCGAGAGCGGCAAGGTCTACTTCCAGGATGGGCGCTGGCACCGGCCCAGTGTGGCCGAGCTGGGCATCCCCCGCAACGTGCGGGTGGCCATCCAGTCGCGCATACAGGCGCTGTCACCCAGCGCACAGGCCACGCTGCAGCTGGCAGCAATCTTGGGACGACAGTTTGACTTTGAGACGCTGATCACGGCTGATGCAGGCCGGCAGGGGGAAGAGGCGCTGATCGAGGCCGTCGAAAGCGCCTTGCAGGCCCAGTTGCTCGAAGAGGTCAGCAACGAAGGAGGGGGAACCTTTTCCTTCGTCCACACGCTGATTCCCAGCACCCTGATTGAGGGTGCCGGTGCCTTGGAGCGGCGCCGCCTCCACCGCCAGGCGGCGGTGGCCCTTGAAGCCCGGCGCCCGGACGACTGGGAGGCCCTGGCTTACCAGTACGACCAGGCCGGCCAGGCCGACAGGGCGGCTGACTATTGGCTGCAGGCTGGCGATCGGGCACGAGGGCTCTATGCCCAACAAGAAGCGATCGCCAATTACCAGAAGGCGCTGGAGATCTACAAAGCACACGCTGGACAGCCAGAGACGGCCGAGCGCGCGCTGGAACGCGCGGCGCGCACATTGATGAAGCTGGGGCTGACCTACAACAACGCCTTCGACTTTCAGGCGGCTCGCCAGGCCTACCAGGAGGGCTTTGTGCTGTGGCAGCGGATGGCCGAGAGGGTCCCGGAGGAACTGCCGTCGCCTCACGCCTTGCGCGTGACCGTCCTTGAACCGGGCAGCCTGAGCCCTGGCGTGGCCCTGGACCACCCCTCTGCAGTGCTGCAGGACCAGCTGTTCAGTGGGCTGGTGGAGGTTAGCCCCGACATGTCGCTCGTGCCGGACGTGGCGCACAGTTGGGAAGTACTAGAGGGCGGACGCAAGTACGTCTTTCATCTGCGTGATGACGTGCGCTGGAGCGATGGCGTGCCGGTTACGGCTAGCGACTTTGAATACTCGTGGAAACGTGCCCTGGCGCCGGCCCGTGAGTGGCCCGCCGTAAAGTTCTTGTATGACATCGCAGGTGCCTGGGCCTACAGCCAAGGCACGATGACTGATCCGGAGCTGTTGGGGGTGCGGGCCTTGGACGACCTTACACTGGCGGTCGACTTGGAAGGACCGACCAGTTACTTCCCCTACATCTTGGCCTTCTCGCCGATGTACCCTGTGCCGCGGCACGTGGAGCAGGTCCACGGCGCAGCCTGGACGGAGGTCGAGCACATCGTCACCAACGGTCCGTTCCGGCTGGCGGCCCGCCAGCGTGGGGAGTGGCTGGTGCTGCAACGCAACCCCGATTATCACGGTCGCTTTACGGGCAACGTGGAGCGGGTCGAGTGCACCATCCTCGGCGGCCCGCCCAGCCGCTTCCTGCAGATGTACGTCGAGGATCGTCTGGACGTATGTAGCGGTCTGCCACCCACAGAGATGGTCCGAGCTGTGCAGCGCCACGCCGGCGAGTATGTTTCGGGCCCGTGGCTCTCCCTGGATATGATTGGGTTCGACACCAGCCGCCCACCGTTTGACGATGCACGTGTGCGCCAGGCTCTGACTCTGGCGACCGACCGGGAGACGCTGGCGCACGTGACCTTGCGCGGATACGCCTTTCCAGCGACGGGCGGCCTGGTGCCGCCCGGCATGCCAGGCCACTCGCCGCGCATTGGCTTGCCCTACGATCCCGAGCAGGCGCGCCGCCTACTGGCTGAAGCCGGGTATCCCCAGGGCCGCAGGTTCCCAACCATCGACTGCGTAGCCCGCGATGATCCCGGGCACGATCTGCTGAGCGAGTACCTGCAGACGCACTGGCTGGAGACCTTGGGTCTCCAGATCGAGTGGCGCCAGGTCAAATGGGGGCACTTTCCTGAGGTCATGGCCAAGGAACATCCGCACCTGTGGATGGTGGGCTGGTGGGCCGACTATCCCGATCCTGATGACATTTTGCGCATCATGTGGTGGCGCCCGCCGGGCTGGCAGAACGAGGCGTATGATGCGTTGGTGGAGAGGGCCCAGCGAGCGATGGACCAGCGAGAGCGGCTGCAGATGTACCAGCAGGCGGACCAAACCTTAATCGCTGAAGCGCCGCTGCTGCCCCTGTGCTATGCCCGGCTACACATGCTGGTCAAACCCTGGGTGCGCCGCTACCGCACATCAGCCATGAAGTGGTGGTTCTGGAAGGACGTCATCCTCGAGCCACATTAGACGGGCCGTAGAGAGCGACATCTCGCCAGCCCGGGAACACGGCTGCGCCGCTCCCATGGATGACAGGATAGAGAGTCAACATGAAAGCCGTCCATCTCTTGCTGATCATGGCCCTGATCGGGACCGCGCTGGCCGCGTGCGGGGCGCCGGAGGAACCACGCCGCGATCATGTGACCGGTGAACAGGACGCGCCAGTCGTCATCCCGCCGGGCGGCGCAAGCGACGAAACGGAGGAAGGGCAGACGAACCTGCCCCCGCCCGATCCGGGCGCAGCGACGCCGGTCCCCCTATGCGCCGATCCCCAGCCCCCTTGGGTTACAGACTTGGAAATCCGCACGCCGCCGCCCATCTCGGAACCGCAGGTCCGTTCCCCATTCCGCGATCCGACATTCGGCGCCTGCCTGATACGGGTCACAGATCGCCGCGACGACCTGTCCGCAGGCGACGAATCACAGGGCCTGAAGAACGAGTATGCGCGGGTGGATGCTTTCAACGCCGATGGCAGCTATCTGCTGGTGATGGGCACCGGCGGGGAGTGGTTCTTGTACGACGCCTGGTCGCTCCAGCCAGTCGGCCGCCTGCCCATTGGCATCGAGCCGCGTTGGGATGCGGCGGATCCGTACCTGCTGTATTACACTGACGAAACGCGCCTCATGGTCTATGACCTCGCTGCAGGCCAGTCGCAGCTCGTGCACGAGTTCGCCGGCGATGTGCCCGGGCCCACACCGGCGGCCGTCTGGACGCGCTACGAAGGCCGGCCCAGCATGGACACGCGGACCTGGGGCCTGATGGCTGAGGATAAGGACTGGATTCCAACGGCTTTCATCGTGTACGATCGCCTGGAAGAGAAGGTGAGGGTCCGCGACATGCGCCGCGTACCCGGCATCGAGGACGATGTGGATCACGTGACCATAAGTCCCTTGGGCACCTACTTTGTGGCTGCCTTCGACGGTGCCTGCGAACGGGGACAGCTCGGCGACGATGCCCATCCCTGCGGGCTGATGGTCTATGACCGTGACCTGAACAACGGTCGCGGCCTGCTGCGTATCGCCGGCCATTATGACATCGCGTTGGACGCCGGCGGTCGCGAGGTAGTGCTCTACCAGGATATCGACACCGACCAGATCTCGCTGCTCGACCTGCAGAGCGGGCAAGTCACCGCGCTCTTTCCTATCGATTTCAGCCACAGCCCCATTGGGTTCCACTTTTCCGGGCTCGCCACCGGCCAGCCGGGTTGGGCGCTGATTTCGACCTACAGCGGCGGCTATCCTCAAGCCCACACGTGGATGGATGACCAGATCTTTGCGGTGGAGCTGCGGGCCGGAGGACGGGTGGTGCGCCTGGCCCACACCCACTCGCTGGTTGATCCCGGCCAGGAGCACGACTACTGGGCCGAACCGCACGCGACCGTCAACCGCGACTTTACCCGTATCCTGTTCACCTCCAATTGGGGCCGGTCTGGCTCGCAGGAGGTAGAGATGTATTTGATCGAACTGCCGGCCGGCTGGAACAGGGACCTGTAGGTCCACGGCGGAGCCCACCGTACTGGACAACCGGGCAGCGCTGCGCGGCCGGGAGATGATCTTCCAACGGGAGACATCGGCCGTTGCCGGCGCCCAGGAGTACGTCTTCAAACACGCCCTCCTGCGTGAGGTAGCCTATCAGAGCGTGCTGTAGCGACGGCGGCGCGCCTACCATGGATAGGGGTTCCCTGGCCAGCCGGCTGGCGGAACGAGGTGTGCGAAGGTCTGATCGAACAGGCCCGGCGGGTCACCGATCAGGCCCGACGCATGGAGCTGTACCAGCAAGCGGACCGGCTGATCATCGACAAGGCCGTGGTCCTGCCCCTAACCTATGATCGTAGGCACATGATGCTCAAGCCGTGGGTCAAGCGCTATCCCATCTCTGCCCTGCAAAACTGGTTCTGGAAGGATGTAGTCCTCGAACCACATTGAGGCCGCAACGCGGCTCTGCTCTGTGGCCTCATCCAACAGGTGCTCGCTTCGGTCAGGAATCTGGCATTGGGCGACCGGCAGGCCAAATGCATTTGCCTTGAACCTTTTCCCATCGTTCTTGACAGGCGGTGGCTT
>JASFOV010000404.1:0-4761 GCA_050116355.1 Anaerolineae bacterium | reverse complement strand
ACAGCAAAGCTGTTGATCAGGGTTACAGGCTGAGGTCTGCAGGTCAGATGCCGGGCCAGATTCTCAAAGTAGTGCCCCGTCGGCTCCATGCCGACCAAGACAACCCTGGCATCCGTTTGAGCCACCGCTTCGTCAATGGCCTGGCACAACCGGTCGAATCCGGTCTGGAAAATGCCAATCTCGAAGGTCGCCATCACGATCTCGCCCAAGGCATTGTGGATCATCACCACGTGAAAGTACTTGTGGACATCCAGGGAGACGCACAGGATTTGCTCCAAGGGTATGCCTCGAATCTTGTTGGCAAAGGCTTGTCCTCGCTCACCCCGCAGGTGAGTACGTTTCTTTCGGCTCATAGCTGGTACCTCCTCCCAATGGGTGTCCCCGCTGCTGAGGCCGGAACGGGACAGACACCCTGTGCGTCTCCCGCTTTTTTCAACGGGCTCCGGCCTCGCCGCATGGTGGGGTAGAGATACCTTATCAAAAATGGCGGTGGTGTCAACCACCCACGAAGTCTATAATACCAGGAGAAACCATGCGCTACGGCTACTTTGACGACGAGCGCCGCGAGTATGTGATCACACGACCGGATACGCCCTTGCCCTGGATCAACTATCTGGGCTGCGAGGCCTACTTTGGCCTGATCTCCAATACGGCGGGCGGTTATTCCTTCTACCGCGATGCGCGTCTGCGGCGCGTCTCCCGCTACCGCTACAACAATGTGCCGCTCGATGGGGGGGGGCGCTACCTCTATGTGCGCGACAATGATGCGGCGGAGACTGGTGTGGCGCCGGCCTTTTGGTCGCCTTCCTGGCAGCCTACCCGCCACCAGCTGGTCGACTACATCTGTCGCCACGGGCTGGGCTACACCATCATCGGTTCTGCGTACCACGGGATTGAGGCCCGGACAAGGTACTTTGTGCCACTGGGTGAGAGCTTGGAAGTCTGGCAGTTGGCCTTGACCAACCATAGGGACAAAGCGGCCAACCTCTCGATCTTCTCCAGCATTGAATTCTGTCTTTGGGATGCCCACGACGATGCCACCAACTTTCAGCGCAACCTTAGCACCGGCGAGGTCGAGATCGACGCCGTGGCGGGCGTTATCTATCACAAGACCGAATACCGCGAGCGACGAAACCACTTTGCCTTCTTTGCCTGCTCGGAGCAGCTATCCGGTTTTGACACGCAGCGCGATCGGTTCCTGGGGGTGGGTCGTGGCTGGGATAACCCGGCCGTGGTCGAGCGTGGACAGTCCTTCGACTCGATAGCTCACGGTTGGGCGCCAGTCGGCTCACACCACGTCCAGCTATCCGTGGAGCCGGGCGAAACCCGCCAGATCATTTTTTTGCTGGGCTATCACCAAAATCCCGAGGATGAAAAGTTCGACCCGCCCCATTCGCAGACGATCAACAAGCGCACCCTCGAACCGGTCCTAGCCAGATACTTGGATGCGGCCCATGCCGACGCCGCTTTTCACGAGTTGCGTGCCTACTGGGATGATCTCCTGGGCGCGCTACAGGTCCAGACACCCGACGTGCACACCGACCGCATGGTCAATGTCTGGAATGCGTACCAGTGCATGGTGACTTTTAATCTGTCGCGCTCGGCTTCCTATTTCGAGTCGGGGATCGGCCGTGGCATGGGCTTTCGTGACTCGAACCAGGATCTACTCGGCTTTGTGCACATGGCCCCCAGCCGCGCGCGCGAGCGCATTCTGGATCTGGCGGCGACGCAGCTCGAGAGCGGCGGCGCGTACCACCAGTACCAACCACTGACCAAGCGGGGCAACGATGCGGTTGGCAGCGACTTCAATGACGATCCGCTGTGGTTGATCTTGAGTGTCGCCGCCTACTTGAAGGAGACGGGCGACGCGCAGATCCTGGATGAGCAGGTGCCCTACGAAAATCAGCCGGGCTCCGAAGCCCCACTGTACGAGCACCTCCAGCGCAGCCTGCAATATACCCTGGACCGTTTGGGACCGCACGGACTGCCCTTGATCGGCCGGGCGGACTGGAACGACTGCCTGAACCTCAATACCTTCTCCCGCACGCCTGGCGAGTCGTTCCAGACCACCACCACCCAGGATGGCAAGACCGCCGAGTCGCTGGTCATCGCCGCGCTGTTTGTGATGGCGGCCAAAGAGCTGGCGGTCATCAGCCGCTGGCGGGGTTTGGCGGCCGAATCCCAGCGTTATGCGGGCGAGGCCGCCAGGATGGAGGCGACGGTAGGCCAGCATGGCTGGGATGGGGGATGGTTCCTCCGTGCCTACGATAGTTTTGGCCGCCAAGTTGGCTCAAGCTCTTGTCAAGAGGGCCGGATCTACATTGAGCCACAGGGGTTGTGCGTGCTCGCTGGGATCGGCGTGGCGGAGGGCGCTGGTGAGGAGGAGTCGATGGCGCGCCGGGCGCTTGCCTCGGTGAAAGAGCATCTGAGCACGCCCCACGGCATCGTCCTGCACCAGCCTGCCTATACGCGCTACTACCTGCACCTCGGCGAAATCTCTTCCTATCCTCCCGGCTACAAGGAGAATGCGGGCATCTTTTGCCATACCAACCCCTGGATCATGATTGCCGAGGCTATCGTCGGCCACGGCCAGCAGGCGTATGACTATTATCGCTGCATCAATCCGTCCCAACGTGAAGCCCTCAGCGACGTCCATCGCTGCGAGCCCTACGTCTACGCGCAGATGATTGCTGGGCGCGACGCACCGGTCCACGGTGAGGCCAAAAACTCGTGGTTGACCGGTACGGCTGCCTGGAACTATGTAGCCATCACCCAATGGATCCTCGGCATCCGTCCCAGCCTCCAGGGGCTGCAGATCGCTCCCGTCGTCCCGGTTAGCTGGTCCGAGTTCACCGTCACCCGGCGCTTCCGGGGGGTGACCTACTACATCTCGGTAACGCGTGCCGGTCCTGGCAACGCTGTTGCGCTGGTCGTCGATGACCGGCCGGTGCCCGGAGATCTCGTGCCGCTCCCGCCGGCGGGGACAACTCAAGTAACGGTCGCGGTGACCCTGAGCTGAGACGGGGTTGGCGGCTGGCCTTTCAGCGATTTCCCGTACCACTTCGCTCCTAGCCGCGCCATTCCAGGCATTTGTCAGCCGGACACTGCGTTCTGACCGGGAGGATTCCTACGGTGCAAGCCTATCTGGGTGTAGACATCGGGGCTAGTAAAAGCCATGCCCTGCTTGCCGATGGTTCGGGCCGGGTGTTGGGCTTTGGGACCGGCGGCCCCGGCAACTATGAGGATGTGGGCTGGGATGGGTTCCGCGAGACCCTCCAAGCGATCACGGACCAGGCTCTGGCGGCGGCTGGTCTCCGCGTGGAAGAGATCGCGGGCGCTGGGCTGGGCGTGGCGGGCTATGATTGGCCCTCTGAAGCGCCCCCCATCTGGGAGGTGATCGACACCCTTGGCCTGCGCGGGCCGGTCGCCCTGGTTAACGATGCCTTGATCGGCTTGCTCGCCGGCGCCAGCGAGGGCTGGGGCGTGGTGGTGACGGCCGGCACGAGCGTGAACAGCTGGGGGCGCGATCGAGCGGGGCGTGAGGGACGCATGATTGGCTACGGTGCCCGGGTCGGCGAGTATGCCGGCGCGTGGGAACTAGTGGCACAAGCCGTCATTGCCGCTGCAAAGGCCTGGACGCTGCGCGGGCCGGCGACCCAGTTGACCGCTGCCCTGCTGACGTTGACCGGCGCTCCGGATGAGCCGGCGCTGTTTGAGGGCCTGACGCTGGGCCGACTCACCATCCCGCCCAGCGCCGCGCCCTTGATTTTTCAGGTGGCAGACGGGGGGGATCGCGTGGCCCAGGATCTGATCCGCTGGGCAGGCCGGGAGCTGGGCAGCCTGGCGGTGGGCATCATCCGCCAGCTCGATTTCCAGGAACAGGCGGTCGAGGTGGTGCTATCCGGGAGCTTTTATCACGGCGGCCCGTTGTTGTTCCCGCCGTTGGAGGAGGTCGTGCTCGCCGAGGCGCCCCGAGCCCGGTTCGTGCGCCTGACCGCGCCGCCGGTGGTCGGGGGCGTGCTATTGGGCATGGAACAGGCAGGGGTGCCGTACATTGAGGTCCGGCGCATGCTGTTGGACTCGACGGCACGTCTGGTGGGTCGCTAGGCACAAGTGGAGGAAAGGACATGCTCAAGATCACGGTTGTTGGTGGCGGATCGACCTACACGCCCGAACTCATCAGTGGCTTTCTCCAGCGAGTAGACAGCCTGCCGGTCCACGAGCTCTGCCTCGTCGACCCGTCGCCGGACCGCCTGCGGATCGTCGGCGGCTTTGCCCAGCGCATGGTCGCCGCCCAGGGCAACCCCTTTCAGATCGTCTTGACGCCGGACCCTAGAGAAGGGCTGCGGGACGCCAACTATGTCATCGTGCAGCTTCGCGTGGGCGGGATGGCAGCGCGCCGGGAGGATGAATACCTGGGCTATCGCCATGGCTTGATCGGCCAGGAGACCACCGGCGTGGGCGGCATGGCCAACGCGCTGCGCACCATCCCGGTGGTGCTCCAAATCGCGGAGGATATGCAGCGGCTGGCCCCCGGCGCGCTGTTGGTCAACTTTAGCAATCCAGCGGGCCTGGTCGTCGAGGCCCTGTCCCGGATCGCGCCTCATGTGGATTCGGTGGGCCTATGCAACGTCCCCATCACCGTCAAAATGGAGCTCCTCGAGATCTGGGGTGAGCCCTGTGACCCCCTCACCGTCCATCTGGACACCCTCGGGCTGAACCATCTTTCCTGGCATCGAGGGCTTACCGTGGCGGATCAGG
>JASFOV010000403.1:0-4784 GCA_050116355.1 Anaerolineae bacterium | reverse complement strand
TGCCATGGCCCACATACAGGACTTTGCGGAAGGCCAGGATGTACTGGTCTTTGAGCGGCCAGCCCCACAGCCCGTGATCCACAAAATCCTCCGAGGTGATGGCTGCCACCACCCCGGGCACCGCCAAGGCAGGGGTCACGTCCAGGTGGACGATGCGGGCGTGGGGGACAGGGCTGCGCAGGATCTTGGTGTGCAGCATTTGGGGCAACTGGTAATCGCCCACGAATTTGGCTTTGCCCCGGATCTTGTCCAGGCCGTCTATGGCATCGGCGGGCTGGCCGACGTACGTTCGCTGGGTCATGGCTACCTCCCCTCTGACCGGGACTGGCGTCGCGCGGCGGTGGCCTCGATGGCGTCTACGATCTGCTGGTAGCCGGTGCAGCGGCATAGATTGCCCGAGATCGCTACTCGGATCTCGTCCCGCGTAGGGGTGGGATGGCGGGCCAAAAACGCTTCGGCGGCGACGACCATGCCCGGCGTGCAATAACCGCATTGGACCGCGCCAAACTCGAGGAAGGCCAGCTGTAGATCGCTCGGCCCGCCGTCGGGGTCGCCGATACCTTCGATGGTGACCACCTCCCGGCCGTCGACTTGGGGGGCCAGGAGCTGGCAGGAATTGACAACCCGGCCATCCAAGATGACAGAGCAGGCACCGCATTCACCGACCTCGCAGCCAGGCTTGGAACCGGTCAAGCCCAGGTGTTCTCGCAACAGGTGCAGGAGGGTGATGTTGGCCGGGGCCTCGACCTCGACCGGCTTACCGTTTAGTGTGAAAGCGATCTTCATGGACTCAATACCTCGTGTAGTGCGCGCTCGGTGAGGGCAGCGATGGCTTGCTCCTTATACGGCGCCGACCACCGGCCTCCCGACTCGTGCAAAAACAGGCGAGTCATCTCCCTGCCTGCGTCCACGATCCGCTGAGCCGTGGGTGCTTGGCCCAGGAGTAGGTCTTCGACGCTGGTGGCCCGGCGGAACCGGGCAAAGGCGGCGCCGGGCACGACACGCAGCAGCGAGACGCGGTTGTCGCCGTCAACAGCGCCCACAGTCGCCACAGACAACCGGGCGATGGCCATCGCCTGACGGCGGCCAATGCGCTGGAACGACATGCGGCTGCCGGCCGGTGGCGCCTCGAATTCAAAGGCTTGGATCAAGCTGCCCTTGGACAGTTGCGTCGTGTACACGCCGGTAACAAGGTCGGTCACCGGGATCCGCTGCACACCATCGGGGCGGACTATGACAGCCTGGGCTTCGAGGCAGACCAACACCGGCAGCGTATCGGCACAAGCGGCGGCGTTGACCACATTGCCGCCGATGGTCGCTATATTGCGTATCTGAGGACTGCCAATCTGCTGGCAAGCCTGGACCAGGAGGGGGGCGCGTTCCTGGAGCAGCTCGCTTTCAGCGATCTCGGCATGGGTCACAGCGGCCCCAATGCGGATCAACTGCCCGTCGGTGATGCTGCCAAGCTCGGGGATGTGGGCCACGTCCACTACCCGGTCGCACAGCACCTCGCCCTTTCGAAACTGGTTCACCAGATCGGTGCCGCCGGCCAAGATACGGGTGGACACACCCGGCTCGCTTACTAACGCCACGGCCTCATCGAGGCTGTGCGCTCGAACATAATGAAACTCGCTCATCTGATTCCCTCGTCCCTCGAAACCGAAATCGGGATTGCTGTCCCGAATCATATCACACCGCTCTCGCTTTTGTCAAACCTCACTTTACGAACCTTCCCGGAATCAAGCCAGATTGCAGGCTGGCGTGCTCGCAAATCGGCTAGGGCAACTAAAGGCTCTTCGAAGGGGCTCCCCCTGTTCTCAGATTCCAAATCCCCGTCAGGCATCAGCCGAGAGACCGGTCATGGCTCTCGATGGCGAGAACTCGGATAGCCGTGGGTCCAGCTCGCGGCCGGTGACCATGTCGGCCGCCAAGGCGCCAAATAGGGGGGTCAGGATAATGGTACTCTTGAGCCCAGTCGCCACCAGCAGGCCGGCGACCTCGTCGACTTCTCCCAGCAGCGGGCGATTGTCGGCTACAAAGGCAACAGGAATGGCCCAGCCGCGGAGTGTGGCCGCCTGTCGTAAGGCGGGAAATCGACTCCGGGCTTCGTGGGAGATCGCGGGCAGCGCAGTGGGTGTGACGCGTCGACCCAATGCCTCGGTCACGACGGCTGCTTCGCCGATCATGACGTTGCCCTCGGGCCGCTGGCGCAGACAGAAGCCGACTGCCTGATCCTCTGATTCTTCTGTATTCTCGAAAAACGCCGCGCTGCTGATGGCATGCTCGGTCAGGGGGGCTAGCGGCTCGGTGATGAGCGCCTCGCCGTGAACCCAGTGCAGGGGTAGATCCACGGACGCTGTGCGGGCCAAGCGCCGGGCCCAGGCGCCGGCGGCCAGAACCACGCATCCGGCTGTCACTTCGCCCTTGACGGTGTTCACCCCCGTCACCTGCCCCTCTTGGACGCGGACCGCTGTGACCTGGGTGTGTGTCCAAACCTCGAGGCCGTACTGCTGTGCACGCCAGGCGTAGGCGTGCACCAATTTGAAGGGGTTGAGTTGACCTTCATGAGCGTGATACAGGGCGCCGATCACCGATTCGGGCGACAGGCTGGGCAACAAGCGACAGATCTCGTCCTGGCCGAGCAGTTGCGCATCCACGTCGGCTGCTTGCAAGTGTGCAGCCCGTCGTTCCATGGTCGCCCACTGCCGGTCGTTCTCGATCAGTAGCAGGGAGCCGGTCCGCCGGTAGTCCACATCGTACTCTAGCTCATCTTCCAGGTCGGAGAACATCTTGTAGCCGCGCAGGGTCAATTCCAAGCTCAGTCCGAACTCGGCATCCTGGACCTGAATGTTGCCAAAGTTCGCACCGGAGGCGCCCGAAGCCAGATCGCCCTGTTCGATCAGCAGGGTGCGTATGCCTGTCTTAGCCAGGTGGTAGGCGATGGAGCTACCGATCAGGCCCCCACCCACAACCACGACGTCCCAGCTGCGACCCGGCATCATGCCTCCTCGTCGTCGATCAGGCCGTCGAGGGGGATGGGAACCACTGGTGGGCGCGGTGTTGGCAATCCGGCGGCCTCCACTGGCTGGCCCAGTTCCTGCGCCACTAGCTCGGCCACGGAGCTGCCGCACATGCGACCCTGGCAGCGGCCCATTCCGGCTCTGGTTAGCATGCGGATAGCGCTCACGGTCGTGGCCCCCTCGGCGATCGCCCGGCGAACCTCTCCGACGGTGATCTCTTCGCAGCGGCACAGGATGGTATCGTCGGTCAACAGGTCGGCCAGGTGTGTGGAGTAGGGAAAGAGTGCATCCAGCACACCGGCGAAGCGCCGTTGGCGGGCCAGGGCTTGTTGTACATCCGCGATCCTTGCTGGGGCTATGTCCTGGCCCAAACTCCGGGCAGCGCCCAGGGCGGCCAGCTGCCCTTCCAAGCGTGCGACGTCCTTGCCGCCGATCCGCGCTCCGTCCCCGACCACAAAGAGGCCTGGGAGCGTCGTCTGCAACCCCTCATCGCGGACGGGGGTGTAGATCCGCTGCTCCGGCCGGTAGGTGTGCTCACAGCCGGCCAGGCGCGAAAGCTGAATGGACGGTATGAACCCAAAACCCAGGCAGATGGTATCGACCGGTACGGTTTCGGTCAGCGACTTGCGATCGGCATTTGGGACCGGCCCGATCGCGGCTCGCTCCACTTGGCCCTCACCTTCAGCACGTACGATCTGGTGACGCCAGCGGATGCCCACCCCGGCCCTTTGCATGGTCCGCAGCGATTCCCAACCCTCCCGCAACCGCTCCCACTGGCCCCAGACGGCGCCGGCGTGCCGCCAGCCGCTCCAGGGAAATCCGTTGGCGTCGAGAACACCGGCCAGTTCGGCTCCGGCATCGATAAGGTGGCGGGCCAGGACCAGTTGCAGAGGGCCTGTGCCACTCAACAGGATGCGGCGACCGGGCAAGACATGCTGGTGCTTGACCATCGTCAGTGCGGCGCCCGCCGTTATCACCCCGGGTAGGGTCCAGCCGGGGAAGGGCACGGGCCGATCGTGAGCGCCAGGGGCCAGGATGACGGCTCGGGCTTTGATCCGGCGCGGCGTGCCCGGCGGTCCGTAGAGGCAGAGCAGGTAGCCATCGTCCTCAGGGAATAGACCCCAGACAGAGGTCCCGCTCAGCAACCGGACGGCGTCGTGGTCGATCCCATCGAGAAGGTACGCGGCGTGCTTATCGGGCGGCGCTGTAGCGCCGAGTTCAGGCGGAGTTTGCTTATAGTACTGGCCACCGGGCAGGGCAAAGGCGTCGACGAGGGTCACAGGCAGGCCCAAGCCTGCAGCCTCCACCGCGGCGGCTAGCCCCGCCGGGCCCGCGCCGACCACAGCCAATTCGATCGACTCAGTCATGGGCCGCGCCTCCTGTCTCGATGACCATACCCTCCTTGACGGGGGTCATGCACGCCCGCACGTTTTCGACGCCGTCGATCGTGACCAGGCAATCGAAGCAGACACCCATGCCACAGAAGAGGCCGCGGGGCGCGTGATGCTTTTCGGTGTGGCGAAACGTCTGCCGCCCGAGGGCCAAGAGCACGGTGGCTACCGATTCCCCGGCAAAGGCCGAAACCGCCTGGCCATCTACGTGGACTGTCAGGCGCTGTCTGGTTTCCAAAGGGCCAAGTCTTCCTTGATCGTTGATCACACTCATGCTAGCGGTTCTCCTCCGTCAGAAGAAAAGCGATCGGGGGCAAAGAGGGATAGATCAGCGGGCGCCGCCTCGCCCAGAAGCATGCCGGCCAGCCAGTCG
>JASFOV010000402.1:0-4797 GCA_050116355.1 Anaerolineae bacterium | reverse complement strand
GCAGCGGCGACTGGCTGATGTCCAGCGGCGGTGCCGCCGGGTTGTGCACGACCGTACCGCCCCGGCGGTAGCTGAGGCCGGGTATATCCTCTATCCCAGCGCCGGTATCCACTGCTTGGGCCAGATCGACAATGATTTGATCGCCCTCGCCCCGCGCGACGATATCCGCCTCGGGCATTGTCTGCAGCGTCTCCTCCGCGGTGAAGGTGACGTGTGGACCGCCCAATACGATCACCGCCCCGGGTACCGCCCGGCGGGCGATCTGTACCGCGCGAGCGATTTCGGGTACAAAGGGTGTAAAGACCGTCATGCCGATCAGGGCTGGTTGAGCCTTGGTCAAGGCCGACTCCAAGCCTGACCAGGGGATCTCCAGCGCGTTTGCGTCCAGAATCTCGACCGAGATACCAGCCTGCTCCAGACAACCTGCCAGCTGGGCCAAACCCAGCGGCGGTGCTACGACGTCCCCCATCATTTCCCAGGGTATCTTGGGCGGCTCGAGCAGAACCACGTGCATAGGTAGAAACCTCGTCTTTGCTTGCTGCATTGGTCCAAGACCGGACCCCAGTCAGCGGCAACCGGACCCCGCCCTGGCAGCGGCGCGGCCATATGGTTGGCATTGCGTAGAAAAGTCAGGCAGCCCACATCCAGAGGCGTGCCTGTGGATGCCTGGGCTGCCATTCCGTTCGGAGCTCTAGGATCGAAAAAAAGCCGGGCCAGTTAGCGGCGGAAGAAGAATGCCAGCAGACCGGCCAAGCCGATACCGATCAGGACCAGTGGCCCGACGATCACCCAGCTTATCAGTTGGGCCAGCCCCAGGCCAACTAGGATCAGCCCAAAGATCAGGCTCCCGGTCCACGGTCGTCGCAGGGATGGAACCATCACCCGGAAGACGACCCCCAGTAGCACGATCCCGCCCGCTCCCAGGAAACCAATGGCCCACCATTCGATGCCTTCGCCGAAAAGCGACTCCCAGAAGCCAATATTGGACAGCAGCCAGACCAGTCCGGCCCAAATGAGGACCAGGGCCCATACCGCCGCTTCAATCGGGTCGCGGCGCCACTTTTCGTCCCAGCTCTCGTCTCGTCCCTTCTCGTCCTTTTCCTCTTTTTCGTCGCGGCGTGGTTCTTCCATCCTTTCCCTCCTTGTGCTTGTGCCACGAAACGTAGTCAACTACAAGGACAGAATACCACGGATCTTCCGAACCGTCAAGGACCATTTTGCTAACTCTGTCATCCGCCTCTGGCCTTTGTCCTTCCGCCGGCGGTGTCATGTGATCTCACATCGCCAGCTACAGTGCAGTCTTCTCCAGATTGGGCCCAGTCTGGGGCCCAGTACAATACCACCAGAAGAGCTATAGGAAATAGATTGCTCTCTAGAATCTCAAAACTTGTCGAGCGGGCGAAAAACCGTATAATGGCAGTGTGACAGGGACCAAGGAGGAGATGAACAACGGAGAAGGAAGCACCCGCCAGGGCCCAACCACCGTCGAAAAACTACGTGGCCTGCCGTGGGGTATTGCCTGGAGCGTCACCAACTCGGTCTTTGCCCAGTTCACTTTCTTTGGTTCCATCTTTGTCCTCTACCTGAACCAAATTGGACTGGATAAAGGCCAGATCGGTGGGCTGCTGTCGCTGTTGCCGTTCTTTGGCATTGTCGCCGTCTTTGTCGCTTCTTCGTTGGCGCGGATAGGGTACAAGCGGGTCTTTGTCGCTACCTTTTCCGCTCGCACTACCACTGCGATCCTGCTCCTCTTGGCCCCCTGGGTGCTGCTTCAATTCGGTCAGCAGGCCGTGCTGGCCTTTATCGTCGTCGCCGTGGCTGCCTTTGCCCTCTTTCGAGCCATTGGCTTCACGGCGTACTATCCGTGGCTTCAGGAGCAGGTCCCCGATTCAGTGCGGGGCAAGTATACGGCGATCAAGAATGCGTTGGCCAGCCTGACAGCCCTGGTCGCCATGTTGGGTGCCGGATACGTTCTTGGACCGGACCCCGATCTGGGCCGGTTCATGGTCATTATCAGTGTTGGCATTGTCTCTGGCGCCTTGTCGGTGTGGGCATCGACCAAGATCCCCGGTGGCGCTCCGGTGGCGGCCGATTCGGACGAGGGGAGCTCCTGGTTGGAGATGGTCCGGGCGGTCCGCGATCCCAACTTTGTCCGGTTTCTGGCCGGGATTGGTCTGGTGACCCTGTCGACAACACCCCTAGTCTCCTTTGTGCCGCTCTTTATGAAAGAGCAGGTGGGGCTCAGTGCTGACCAGGTGGTCTGGCTCGAAACTGGGATCTTGGTCGGTGGGTTGGTCTCCAGCTATCTGTGGGGCTGGCTGGCCGATCGCTACGGTAGCAAACCCGTCATGATCTCAGGGGCCTACTTTCTTCCGTTGCTGCCTCTGGCCTGGCTACTCATGCCCCGGGGTGTGACATGGAGCCTGTACATCGCCCTGATCATCGCCGTGGGCCAAGGTTTCGCCAATACCGGCTGGACCATCGGCTCGGGGCGGCTCCTCTTTGTGCGCGTCGTCCCCAGTGAGAACAAGACGGCCTATTTGGCGCTTTACTATGCATGGATGGGCATCATCGGTGGACTGGGCCAGCTAATGGGAGGCTGGCTGGTTGATTGGACCAGCGGCCTCGGTGGAGAATGGTGGATCTTTTCGCTGGATCCGTACACACCGCTCTTTGTACTTGGTATCTTGCTGCCGCTGTTCGGACTTCTCCTCTTCCGGCGCGTCAAGGCCGACAGTGTCGTGACCACCCGGCAGTTCGCAGGCATGTTCCTACGAGGCAATCCCTTCCTGGCCATGGAAAGCTTGGTTCGCTACCACCGCGCGCGTGACGAGCGGGCAACGGTGGCCATGACCGAGCGGCTGGGGAGCACCCGCAGCCCCTTGACGGTTGAGGAGCTGATCGAAGCGCTCCATGACCCCCGCTTCTTTGTGCGGTTTGAGGCGATCGTCTCAATTGCCCGCCGGGGGCCAGATCCACGGCTGACCGAGGCCCTGATCGAGACACTGGGCGGGAACGATCCGGCGCTGAGCACGGTGGCCGCCTGGGGCTTGGGCCGCATAGGTGATGAGCAGGCCTTGGAGGCGCTGCGGCGTGGGCTCTCGTCGCGCTACCGCTCGGTGCAAGCCCACTGCGCCCGTTCACTGGGCAGCTTGGGCGATACGACGGTGGGTCCCCTGCTCTTGGAACGGCTGGTGCCTGAGACGGATGTGGGCTTGCAGATGGCCTTTGCTGCTGCGCTGGGCCAGCTAGGGGTAACCGAAGCGGTGGTGCCGCTGCTGGGCCTCCAGGCTGCGTCAGACAATGCCGAGGCGCGGATCGAGTTTACCTTGGCCTTGGCCCGCCTGGCCGGCGAGGAGCACGATTTCATCCAGCTGCAACGCCGGGCCGATGCCGAGCCAGGAACTGCACTCTCGCAGGCGACCAGCGCCCTCAAAGACAAGCTGGAACGTTCGTCCCTGAGCTATGCCGCCATCGAGGCTGAGCTTGACCAGGCGGCCGGCGCTTTGGCCCAGGAGGATCTAGGCCGTGGCTTGGGTCTCCTGGCCAGTGCCCTCCAGTCGTTCCCGGACGATCAGCTTCAGGGGCCGTGCGGGATGATTGCCACCGCGTGTGCCAGCCGCCTGGGACAGCTGCGGGCCGAGCGGCTGGAATACGCGCTGCTGGCGCTACACGCCTTTGACTGTGTGATCAGCCGTGATCTACCGGATTGAGTGACCGGACGGGGCAGAATGAGGGAGGGGCTACAGGGTCGAGCAACATCGAAAGGGGGCGAATGTGATGCGCCTGCAGATATGCCGCATGGTGTATGAAGACGCGGTTGGGATCGGCCCGGAGGACGTGGTTTCGGTAAAGGAAGCCGAAAAGATCTTGGGCATGAAGGCGTGGAACGTGCGCCAGCTCGTCGATGAGGGAAAACTGACGATGTTGGTTGACGCCGACGCCCCACAAGGCTGGGCCTGGCGCTGGCTATTGCTGCGCTCGGAGGTAGAGGAGCTGGCAGCCGCCAGACGGCCGAAGGACAAGGACCGGCGTAGAGGCTGGTAGTTGGCAGGATGTGCTAGCGGAGTCGCCTGCCCCCGCTGTGCTCAGAGGGGTTGGCAAGCCGGGCAGATGTAGGTGCTCGTGCTGCCAGTCTTGATCTTCTCAATCGTCGTGCCACAATTCGGGCAAGGCTGTCCTTCGCGGTAGGCGGCCTGGAAAAAGCTGTTGTCCCAGCGGCCATGCTCGCCGTACAGATTCTGCTCCCAATGGCTCCCTCCGTGTTCAATGCTCTCCTGCAGTGTTCCCCGCAGGGCTTGCCATAGAACCTGGATCTCGTTATCGCTCAGAGTGTTGATGGTCCTCAGGGGGTGGATGCCGGCATTGAACAGCGGATCTTGGACATAGACATTGCCAATGCCCGCCACGTGTTTCTGGTTCAGCAAGAATGCCTTAATGCCGCCCCGCCGTCCCCGCAGAATCTCACGGAAATCTTCGAGCGAAAGAGTCATAAAGTCCGGGCCGAGCGAGGCGGTCATCGGGTGGTCGGCTAGATCTGTGACATAGTGAAAATAGCCAAACCACCAGAAGTTGATGGCCAGACACTCGCCGTCTTCAAAGTCGACGATCAGCCGGTACTTCTCTGGCAGGTGGCTGCGATCTGTCAGTAGAATCTCGCCGCCCATGCCTAGTCCCACCAGCAGCCAACCAGCCGTTGTTTGTATCTGTACCCACTTGCCGTGCGACTGTACAGTCAGGATTTCGGTGCCGCTCAGT
Organism: Anaerolineae bacterium; assembly: GCA_050116355.1. Lineage (GTDB taxonomy): Bacteria > Chloroflexota > Anaerolineae > JAAYZQ01 > JAAYZQ01 > JASFOV01. The sequence continues at coordinate 39 of JASFOV010000402.1, read as the reverse complement.
GGTAGATCCTCTGGCGGGACGTTCAGTGACTTGGGCTGC
>JASFOV010000401.1:0-4809 GCA_050116355.1 Anaerolineae bacterium | reverse complement strand
CGACGTTGCCCGCCTGTGGGTGGACCACTACAACACCCCGCTGCTCTTCTCCACCAAGGTCAGTGGCTACGTGCCGCAGCCGGTGGGCGCCGACTACTACGAGGGCGTCGTCCTCGAAGAATAGGCCGGCAGACTCAACCGTCTGACGGACGAATGATCAACTTGTAGCATGAACCCAGGGGGTGCGGCACAGGCCCGCACCCCCTGGACCTTCAAAAAGGGAATATCCGACACTCGGCCAACCATCGCCGAATCGCGCTCGATCCCGATCACACACCCACACATACCTTGAGGCCAGGTTCAGTCGAGCGGGCCAGACAGCGGTGGAAGGCACCCTATGGATCTGGTTGGCTGGTGACAGGTACACGATCCACGCTCCGTGGGAGATTGAGAATTTCATATCTGCTCGCCGGGCTGGTTTTGTTGGCCGCCGGTCTCGGCGGGTGCGAACTCTTGCCTGCCTCCCCTGAGCCTCCCTCGCCCACGGCGGAAGCCGTGGCTACAGCCACCCCCGAACCCACCTCCGAGATACCGCCCGGTGTCACCCAGTTGGTCTTCTGGGAGCCATTCCCGCTGGATCGCCCGCAGGGCCTGCTACTGGGCGAAATGATCCGCGATTTTGAAGCCGAGAATCAGGACCTCCTCATCGACATCATCCCCAAGAGCGGCTACGTTGGCATCCACGGCGCGATGCTGGCCGCATTGGAGGACAGCGAATCCGTCGAGCTGCCCGATCTGGCCGTCGCCTTTCCGAGCATGATCGCCGAGTATGCGACCGCGGGCATCGTTGCCCCGCTGGATCCCTATCTCTATGACCCCCAAGTAGGACTGACCGCCGACGATCTAGCCGATATCCCCAGCGGCTTCCTAGAAACGGGGCGTTTCCCCAGCTCTGGCCAGCAAATCTTGGCTTTCCCCTTCGTCCAAAACGCCATCGGCATGTGGGTCAACGAAACGCTCCTAGCACAGGCTGGCTGGGATCACGTCCCGGCGACGTGGGGCGAGTTCGAGCAAGCGTGTTTCGACGTGATCACCCTCACCGGCGTGCGCTGCTATCCCTTCATCGAGAGTGTATCCACCTTCAATGCCTGGCTGTACAGCCGTGGTGGACGCCAGCTGGATGAAGCAGGCCAAGCGGCCAGGTTCAATGGACTGCAAGGGGTGGAAAGCATGGCCTTGCTGCGCCGCCTAATGGAGGTGGGCTTGGCCTGGCGGCCCCAGGATCAATATGGGGACTATACCACCTTTGCCAACGGCGAGGCCGCCTTCACCTTTGCCTCCACAGGCAACAGCCTGTTGTACGCCGACGCCTACGCGGCCGCGATCCGCGGAGAGATGCCGGCTTTCCAGTGGCACCAGGCCATGATCCCCCAAACCGATCCCGCGGTTCCGGCTACTGCTCTGTATGGCACCGATTTCTTCATCGTGCGCAGTGATCCCGAGCGGGAACGAGCCGCCTGGCGCTTTATCCACTGGTTCACCGACCAGGCCCAGACCGCCCGCTGGTCCGCCGATCTACAGGCCATGCCGGTGCGGATCTCCGCGCTGGAGGTCATGACCGATACCCTGGAGACCTATCCTTTCTTCCGCGAGCAAGTGGAGGAGATCTTGCCCTTCGCCCGGCCGGAACCTTCGGTGGCAGCCGAGCTCGAAATACGCGAGATTCTGTATACGGCTATCCTGTCCATCACACAGGATTATGCCGATCCGCAGGCGGCCTTGAACCAGGCGGCCGCTGAGGTCAATGTTGTCTTATCGGAACGGCCATAGGGAGGGCAGAGACCATGCGCAGCCTAGTGATCGTGCCCTGTACTGCCAAGAAGCGAGACACCGTACTCCAACCAGCTCGCGCCGCGGACCTGATGGATGCCAGCCTCCGCCAACAGACAGAGGAGAGGCTGGCGGCCTTTGGCCGCCCGGCGATCGAGATGTACACCGGCACCCACTACCGGCTGGTTCGGGAGGGCTTGCAGCAAGTGTGGGATAAGTGGGGCCGTGCCTGTCTCGATATGGCTATCCTGTCGGCAGGCTATGGCCTCCTGCAGCCCGACCAGGAGATCATTCCTTACGACGTAAGCTTTGACGAACTGGACGCGGCAACCTTCACCCAGTGGGTCGCTGAACTGCGTGTCCCAGAGAAGGCGGCCCAGCTTGTCGGCGAAGCTGATCTGGCGATTTTCTTGCTCGATGGGCGCTACCTGACAGCGCTCAACCTGCCGTTGGACCTGCCCACCGCAGTACCGCAGATCGTGTTGACCGATCAGGAAAGCCTGCATCTGCTGCCCGCGGCACCCAATATCTACACTGTCGTCGCTCACGGGCCCATCGCCGCCCGCCGCTGGCACGTCAAGTCGTCCCACGTGCGCGGATTTCTCTTTGGCCGGCTGTGCTCGCAGATCGCCAACCACGGCCCTGTCGTCCTCGAATGGCTGGCTGAACGTCCGCAGGACATGGAGCGGCTGTTCTACAAGCGAACACGTTGGCGCCCGCAGTATCGCCTGTGGCCCCACCTGGCCTGAGGCCCGACCCCCACGCCCAAAGCTATGCCCGTTCCGGAGGGGCGGCTGCCCATCGAGACATAGGAGCCTTTCACCGCTGTGCGAACCATCGAATTTGAAGACCACGTTGCCCACGAATTGACCCGCGCTAGCTTTGTCCTACAGCGACGCTGGCTGCCCTGGAGCACCGGACTATTGCTTCTGCTGACCGTGGTGGGCGCGATGGCCAGCCTGCTGGGTGGCGCATCGTGGTGGCTCGCGGCCGGCGGGGGCTTGCTCAGCCTGGTATCAGGCTTGGTCTGGGGATATTACGAGTGGGCCTACCGCAGCCAGCGCAGCCTGCGCGCGCAACTCCGAGCAGGTCTGGCCGGGCAGCAACTTCTGCCCAAGATCCTGTCCAGCTTGGACGACGGCTACTACCTTCTGAACAACTTGAAGCTGCCCGGGCGAGCCGACGATGTGGACCATCTCATCATCGGCCCCAATGGCATCTTTGCCCTGGAGGCCAAGCACCACCGCGGCCGCATCTTCTGGAAGGAGGGGCACTGGTACCAATCCAAGATGAGCCGTCGTGGGCTGCCGCAGCCAGAAAGCGAGCTGCGGGATCCCATCCAGCAGTTGAAACGCAATGTCGACTACTTGCGAGGATGTATCAACGGCACCGATCGCGATCTAAGCCGTCGCACCCGGCTGTGGATCGAGGGTGCCGTGGTTTTCACCCATCCAGCCGTCAGTCTAGACCTGCCCGACGACGTGCTGGCCCGCCTGCCCTTCCAGGTGCTCCACGCCCGCGACGTGCCAACCTACATCCAGCAGCACGAACCACGACAGCGCCTCTCCAAGTCCGAAGTGCGCCAGATTGCGAGCATGTTTGGCCACCTGCAGCAGCCCGGCTGCCCCCCAGAAGACAGCGATGCGCCCTAGATCAGTGCCACGCTGCAGCGCGATTGCTTGGTGCCCAACGGCTCGCCCCACTACAAGGTGACAGCCGCTCCCTGAGAAGAGACCTGTTCCAATACCTCGTCGTACAGCGGCGCCATTTGCGTCCAGTCAAAGCGCGCCATGTGGGACTGGAGGGAGAACGCCCGCGTCTCCTCCACGCGATGGACGGCTTGGCGCAGATGGTTCAGCAGCCCGTCAAAATCCTCATACAAACAACGCGCATGGTGCTCTTCGGGGATCAGCTCCGGATAGGCCAGGCGGTGGGGCAAGATGGGGAAACAGCCACAGTAGCAGGCTTCGACCACGGCCGCGCCAAAGAACTCGTGCAGCGCCGTACTGACCACAATGTCAGCCTGCCCCAGCAAACGAGCGTACGCTGCCGGATCTTGGGCATAACCGAAATGCACCAAGTGCTTCGCCAGGCGGTCCCGGGCCACCAAGAACTCGGCGGGTTCGTTTCGAAAGCTCTCCCCCAGGATGATCAAGCCAAAGTCTGGCCCGGAATTTTCGGCCTCGCCGGCCAAGGTATAGATCGCGCGAAAGAACGTCTCAGGATCCTTGTCGTATTCCCAACGGTGGTTCCACAGAATGAGAGGACGGCGGGCATTGGCCCGTTGGTCCGCAGCCGCACCCCCCAGCCTGTGCCCCGCAAGGTGCGACAAATCGAGACCCAAGGGCAACACCCGGCTCTTGGCCCGCAGAGCATCGACGGCCCACAGTTCGGCATAATCCGGGAAGTGCTTGAGCAGCCGGGGCAACTCATCAAAAAAGGCGTGAAGGTGATAAGCCGAGTTAAAGAACGCCGCATCGGCCCGCAGGGCGCTGACAAAGTTGATGAAGCCATAGTGCAGATCGCGCTTCTCCCCGGGTTGCAGCGGGTAGGTGAGCTGATTCTCGTGGAAGTAGAACGCCACCGGAAGGTTCGACAGGTGGGCGCGATCTGCACCAAGTTGATCCTTGGCCGCCAGACCGTTGTATAGCGACAAAAAGACCGGCAAATTGAGCATGTCCGAGGCCAGGATCAGATCGGGTTGGCTATCCAGTTCCAGTGCCTGGCGGGCAAGGGTCAGCGCTCCCCCCTGCATCCGCCATTTCCAAAAGCGTCCCGGCAGGGTGAGCAGCTCGATCTGGTGGCGGCTGTGGGCTTGGTAGCCATCGGCCCAGGCCTGGTGTGAGCCCGTAAAGTATGGTTCGATGAGCAAGACCTTCATCGAGCCCCCGTAATCGTAGCGGCAAGCAACGGTCCGGACAACTGGCTAGAACTCGGTTGCACCGGTAAAGTTGAAGCTATTGAGTTTGAGAGCCGGAGTGCTGGTCCGCATAAAGCCGCCAAAGCCGGAAAGAAGCGCCACCTCCCGGCCAATGGCCT
>JASFOV010000400.1:0-4816 GCA_050116355.1 Anaerolineae bacterium | reverse complement strand
CGGCCGATGCGATCTCTTCCGGACGGGCACCAGCGGTCAGGCGGGCTAGGTTGGCCCGGGCGGCGTTGACGGCTGCCTTGGCCTGGGCCACCTGGGCCTCCAGGCCATCGGTCACCAGCACGACCAAGACGTCGCCCGCCTGCACTACGTCGTCTGGTTCGATCCCGACCGATCGGACCTGTCCTGCCAGCGCGAAGCTCAGCTGCACCTCCTGTGCAGGAACGATCTCACCCGAGGCGGTCACACCTCCACCGCGGAGTAGATGGGGATCTTCCACCGCCGGGGGCACGGTGGCAACAGGCGTGGGCTCTGCCTTCTGGCCGATGCCGCAGCTGGTCAGGAGCATGGACACCAGCGCCACCACCAAAAGCGCAATCTGTGGTTTGTGCATTTTTGTGTTCCTCCCTATTGGTATCCCGCCTGCCTCAATTGTGCCGGTTGTTGTCCGATACCTGCCCGTCACGCAGGGTGACCACCCGCCGGGCAAAGGGGATCACGCGCGGGTCATGGGTGGCAAACACAAAGGTGGTGCCCGTGTCGGCATTCAGCCGTTCCATGATCTCCATCACTTGCTCGCCATTTTCGGTATCCAAGTTGGCCGTTGGTTCGTCGGCCAGCACCAGCACCGGTTTCGTTGCCAGTGCGCGGGCGATGGCCACCCGCTGCTGCTCACCGCCGCTCATCTGGTCAGGCCGGTGGTGAGCGCGTCTCGACAGCCCGACTGCTTCCAGCAACTCATTCACCCGCCCCCGCCGGTCCTTGGCCTTGCTTCCGTCCAGCAACAGCGGCAGCTCGATGTTCTCATAGGCGGTGAGGCCGGGGATCAGGGCAAAGAACTGGAAGATGAAGCCGATGGTGCCTTTGCGCAGGTCAGCGCGGGCATTGGGCTTGAGCCGGGTCACGTCCTGGCCGTTGATGTGTACCGTGCCCTTGGTGGGCCGGTCCAGGCAGCCCATGAGTTGCAGCATCGTCGTCTTGCCCGAGCCCGAGGGGCCGACGATGGCTGTGAATTCACCATCCAGGATGTCCAGAGTGACGCCGCGCAACGCGTGCGTTTCCACTTCGCCGATGGTGTATGTTCTCGCTACATCTCGCAATTGGATGACTTCCATTCTTACCTCCTACGCGATCAACTTTCTCCAACGTTCTATAGCGCCCGTAGGGCGTCAATCGGCTCCATTCGGGCCGCAAACCAGGCCGGGTAGAGTGAGGCCAACAGAGTGATGAGCAGGCCAGCGACAGATAGGGTGACCGTCTCCGAAAGGGAGAACCGGGCGTAGAGTGTATCCCCGTAGGCCACGTCGGCCGAGGCAGCGCCGGCCGCCGCTTCGCCGATGTACAGGCCCTCGGTGGCCAGATAATACACCCCCAGGCAACCCAGCAGAATGCCCAGGATAATGCCCAACACGGCCAGGGTTCCAGCCTCCATCACAAACATGGCTAGGATCTGTCGCCCTTTCATGCCCAGTGCGGCCAGGATGCCCATCTCCCGGGTCCGCTCAAACACAGACATGAGCAGCGTGTTGGCGATCACCACCGCCACGACAGCCAGTACCACCAGGTACATCAGGTACATGATCCCTTGGGACATGTCTACGGCTTGAATCACCACTTGATTGAGATCGAGCCACGTCAACAGTTCCAGGCCCGGCGCCTGCAATGCTGCCGCAACTGCCTCGGCATCGTCCTGGTCGTGGAGCAGCATGACGACGGCACTGGCTCGATCCGGGGTGCGGGCAAAGGCCTGCGCCTTGGTCAGCGGCAAAAAGATGGTCGTTTCGTCGTAGGCCGGGGTGCCAGTGTCGTACAGGCCGCGGACCGTAAAGATGGCTTCATCGGGTTGCTCGTCCGACGTATTGATCAGCAGGCTGACATCGTGGCCGGCGCCGATTCCCAGGCTTTCAGCCAATCGCTGGCCAATAAGAATGCCACTCCGGTCGTCGGGCGTCAAGAACTGGCCAGCGACCAATCCTTCCTGGAAGGGGACAGCCGTCTCGGAGAGCGGATCGATGCCGAATACCCGCACGCCGACCGACTCCTCACCGGTGGCCAGGATACCACTGGCCCACACTACCGGCGTCGCCACACGAACTTGGGGCAATGCCAGCGCTCGCGCCACCTGCTCTTGCGGGTTCTCCAACAGATCCTCCCATTTGAGGCTGGCCTTGTCCTCGTCGTAGGAGGCGTTACGGATCTGCACGTGTCCCGTCTTTACGCGGATGTTGTTCTCAATCGAGTCCGCCACCGCGCCCTCCATCAGGCTGCTGGTCACAACCAGCAGGGCCAGTCCCAAGGCCACGGCCACCAGGGTCAGGCCCGAGCGGCGTTTGTTGCGTCCCAAGTCGCGAATTGCGATCTTCCACAGTCTAAACATGGTGTTCTCCCTTTGCGCTGCTCATTTGATGCGGTGCTCAGCTGCCAAGTGGGCTATACATAGTGTAGCGCCTCGGCTGGCTCCCTTTTGGAGGCCTGCCAGGCTGGATAGAGCGAAGCCAAGGCCGCGATAATGGCTACCGTCAGCGAGCGGTTCAGCAGCACATCGAGCCCGACGCTGAAGTAGATCCGCCCGCCCAGCAGGGCCGCCAGTTCGCTGTACTCTGTCGCAGCGCCCGCCCACTCCAGGCCGACGGTGCCATAGTAGAGGGTGACCAGCCCGCCCAGTACGCTGCCTACCAGCGTGCCCAACAAGCCGATGAGCACTCCCTCCAGCAGAAAGAGGATCACAATCTCGCGCCGCTTCAGGCCCATGGCGGCCATGATGCCGATCTCACGCGTCCGTTCAAAAACGGCCATCAACATCAGATTTAGAATGCCCACGCCGGCGATCAGCAGGATGACCAAACCGAAGATGCCCATGATTTGGTCTTCCATCTCCATCGTCTCTTTCGTCGAGGGATCCAAGGTATCCCAGGCATCCACCTCATAGCCGGGAAGAGCGGCCTGCAGCGATGGAACCACCAAAGATTCCTGGCCCACGCTCTCCAGATAGGCGGCCACCTCGGTCGCCTGGTCGCGCAAATCGAATAGTGTCTGCGCTTCGACCAGCGAAATATAGACCATCCGTTTCTCAATATCTGGAATGCCGATACCAAAGACACCGGCCACGGTCATGGTCCGCCGGCGCATCTGTTCGTGGGTGGCCCGTCCGACCATGCTGATGCGATCGCCTACCGTGACTTCCAGGGTCTTGGCCAACGCCTGCCCGATGAGGATGACATCCCCGTCGTTGGCGTTCAGATAGCGGCCTTGCACGATCTCGCCGGCCACCAGGCTGACCGCCTCTTCCCGCTCCGGTTCGATGCCGGTGATGACCACCGGAAAGGTGCCCTCGCGGCTGCTAACCATGCCGCTCGTCTCGATCCGTTTGGTGGCAGCGATGACTTGTGGTTGGGCCAATGCTGCCCGCACAGCTGCATCCGGATCTGCCAAGGGCAGCAAGGGCAGGCGCTTGGCTTTCTGGCGGTAGCCCGGCGCGTGCACCTGTACGTTTCCTCCCTGCAGTCGTACCGTATTGCCATAGATCGCCTGTTTCGCGCCTCCCATCAGACCATCGAAGAAAAGCATCAATGTCAAGCCCAAGGCAATAGCGATGACAGCGATCAGGGTGCGCCGCCGATTGCGCCATACATTACGCCAGGCCATTCTCAAAAGCTTGCCCATGTCAGGTATCTCCTTGTGTTGGCTCCTGCTCCAGCCGGGTGACGGAGAGCAGGGTCAAGTTCAGATCCCGCAACCTGGTCAGGATACCGTGCAATGCGGCGTGGTCAAGGAGGCCGGTCAGTAGGGTGATGGGTGAGCCGTCTATGGCCTGCTCAACTCCCATCTCCACACCGCCAAACCACTCCGACCAGTCGGTGTCGAGTGTGCCCCGGACCCGGATGAGATAGAGCGCTTCCACGCCACTTCCCTGTTGGTCTTCCATGGTCGCTGCATCCTTTGACCATCCCGATGTGATCGATTCCGTCTAACTATGCTCATTGTAGCAAGGGCCAGGGTCACATGTCATGCCCTTCCTGGGGGAATTGATTGGGCAGATGTACAAGGGTTTGGGGGATGCGGTTGGGGAGCCGCCTAGCAGGCGAACCCCTTCCCACTTGACCGGGAAGGTTGTATGATGGGAGGCGAGCTCGATCCGATCGAATTTGGCTCTAGGGAAAGATCCAAGCGTAGCGCAGGGCTGGCAACCCACGAAGGATTGCCAGCCCTGGTTTGCTGCCGGTCATTCCGGGGCGGGGGCGCCTGTGGCTGAGGGGCCCCTGCCCCAAAGAATCTCGTCTACGCGTACCACTTGTGCCACATGGCCCGGTTTTGGCCGATGGCAAAGACGTCGATGCGGTTGGGGCCCCAGGAGGCGGCGGCGGGTGCGGAGAAGAGTTGGCCACCTAGATCCTCCCAACCATGCCAGCTGGAGCCATTCCACCACTTGTGGTAGAGGCGCCGGTTGTTGCCGACGACGAAGCAGTCGAGCCGGTTGGCAGCCCACGAGGAGACGCCGACGCCATCGGTGCACAGCCCGCCCAGATTCTCCCAGCCGTGCCAGCTGGAGCCGTTCCACCACCTGTGCCACATGGCCCGGTTTTGGCCGATGGCAAAGACGTCGATGCGGTTGGGGCCCCAGGAGACAGCAGCGGGCGCGGAGTAGAGCTGGCCGCCCAGGTCTTCCCAGCCATGCCAGCTGGAGCCATCCCACCATTTGTGGTAGAGGCGCCGGTTGTTGCCGACGACGAAGCAGTCGAGCCGGTTGGCAGCCCACGAGGAGACGCCGACGCCGTCCGTGCACAGCCCGCCCAGATCCTCCCAGCCGTGCCAGCTGGAG
>JASFOV010000399.1:0-4847 GCA_050116355.1 Anaerolineae bacterium | reverse complement strand
CCGCCGGAGCTGGCCCACGAATGGCTCGCCGCCAAAGGCGGGGTCTTTCGCCAGGGCTACGGCCTGACGGAGGTAGGCGCCAACTGCTTCAGCATGACCGATGAAGAATCGGTGACCAAGCTGGGCTCGGTGGGCAAACCGATCTTCCACAGCAAGATGCGGCTCGTCAATCCCGCCACGGGCCAGGACGTGGCCACCGGCCAGGAGGGCGAGTTGCGCATCTGGGGCCCGCACGTCTGCACCGGCTACTGGCGCAATCCCGAGGCCAGCACTGAGGCCTTGTGGTACGATCCGGTTGACGGCTCGGGCCCCTGGTTCTGTACCGGCGACATGGCGCGCATGGACGAGGATGGTTTTTTCTATATCATCGGCCGCTACAAGGACATGATCAAGAGCGGCGGGGAGAACATCTACGCGGCCGAGGTTGAGACTGTATTCCGCGAGCACCCCGCCGTGAGCGACGCGGCCCTCATTGGCATGCCCCACGAGACCTGGGGCGAGGTGGGGCTGATGGTGGTCGTGCTAGAGAAAGGACAGACCGCGACCGAAGAGGAGCTGAAGGCGTTTTGCGGCGAGCATCTGGCCCGGTACAAGATCCCCAAGCAGGTGGTCTTTGCCCCAGATCTGCCCTACTCGTCGTATGGCAAGGTGCTGAAGGGGGAGTTGAAGAAGCAATACGTTGGCGCGGCGGACGGTTAGGACAGGAGGCGGATTCATGGCACGATATGCAACGATCATTGGCACCGGACGGTATCTACCCCAGATCGAGGTAACGAACCAAGCGCTCAAGGAACGGGTGAGCGAGGTGGATCCCGAACTGACCGGCGTAGTAGACGCTTTTGAGGAAAGTAGCGGCATCCGCAGCCGTTGGTACGCGCCGCGCGATTGGGCAACATCGGACATTGCCCTGCCAGCCGCGCAAAAGGCATTGGAGGCGGCAGGCATCGGCCCCGAGCAGGTCGATATGATCCTGCTGGGCACCGACACCCCCGACTATATCACACCCGCCACTTCAACGGTGCTGCAACACAAGCTTGGGGCAGCCAACGCCGGCACGTTCGATATCGGTTGCGCTTGCGCCTCGTTCCCCACAGGCGTGGCCACCGCCGCCGGGCTGCTGAGCACCAATCCGTGGATGAACTACATATTGGTGATCGGGGTGTACATGATGAGCAAACTGGCCGATCCCACCGACGTAGTCTCGTTCTTCTACGGCGATGGGGCCGGCGCAGCCGTGCTCGCCGCTGACACAAAGCCGGGGTTCATCACCTCGGCCTATTTGGCCGACGGTTCCTACGCCGACTACTGGGTTATCTCCTCGGGCGGCACCGCCGAACCGGCCAGCGTCGAGTCTGTAGAGGCGGGACGGACCAAGGTGCGCCTGCTTCAACGCTACCCGCCCGACGTCAACCATGAGAACTGGCCCAGGATCGTACGCGCCCTGGCTGAACGGGGCGGATTCGACATTCAGGACATCGACCTGGCGATCTTTACCCAGGTTCGGTTGCCATCGATCAAACTGGTGATGGAGGATCTGGGCCTGCCCCTGGAAAAGACCCACTGGATCATGGAAGAATGGGGCTACATGGGCTCGGCTTGCATCCCGATGTGCCTGGACGACGCCATCGAGAAAAGCAAGGTCCATTCCGGGGACCTGGTCGTCCTAGTCGGCTCGGGTGTGGGCTACAACTATGCGGGAGCGGCGCTGCGGATGCCCTGATCGACCAGCGCCCCAGGGATGTCACAAAAGCGTCAAGAATGGACCGGAAAGGGAGGACAGCATGAGTGTTCCGACGCTGGATGGCGTTACGGCCAAGGAGGTTACAACCGACCGCATCACGACCCGCGTCCTGTTCACCGGACCAGAGGATGGCGTGCCCGTGCTGTTTCTGCACGGCAACGCCTCGTCAGCGACCTGGTGGGAGGAGAATATGGTGGCGCTGCCGCCCGGCTACCGGGGTATCGCACCCGACCAGCGCGGCTTTGGCGACGCCGACCCCGACCAAAAAGTCGACGCCACACGCGGTCCGGGCGACTGGGCCGATGATGCGGTGGCGCTGCTCGATCAGCTGCAGATTACCCAAGCACACATCGTTGGCTGCTCGTTGGGTGGCTGCGTGGTGTGGTACATGTTGCGCGAGTACCCGGCGCGATTCCTGACCGCCAGCCTGGTGGACACGGGGTCGCCCTTTGGCTACGGCGGAACCAAAGACGTGGAAGGCACACCCTGCTACGACGACTTTGCCGGATCGGGCGGAGGGCTGACCAATCCCGAGTTCATCAAACGGCTAGCAGAGGGCGACCGCGGGCTGGACAGCCCCTTCTCGCCCCGGGCGGCGATGCGGACCCTGGTCTTCAAGCCCCCCTTTGTGCCGGAACGGGAGGAAGATCTGCTCTCCTCGATGCTGAGCATCCATCTGGGCGAGCAGGACAACCCCGGCGACTCTGTCCCCTCACCCAACTGGCCCTACGTGGGGCCGGGGATCTGGGGCTCGGCCAACGCCCTGTCGCCCAAGTATGCCGGCGATATCGAATCACTGTATGCAGTAGAACCCAAGGTAGCCATCCTATGGGTGCGTGGCAGCGACGATCTGGCCGTGTCGGATACGGCCTCGTCCTGCCCAGGCACGCTGGGTTCGATGGGCCTCATCCCTAACTGGCCGGGCATGGAGGTCTACCCACCGCAGCCGATGTTGGGCCAGATCCGGAATGTGCTGGCAAAGTACGCAGCGACCGGCGGTTCGTACAAGGAGGTGGTGATCGAGGATGCAGGGCACGTGCCCTTTATCGAAAAACCGCACGAATTCAACACCGTGCTTCACACACACATGGCAGGCGTGCAGTGAGCATCAGTGAGCAGCCGATGGTCCGCTCCGCCACGAACCACTGTTCAATGAACAGCCGGGCGGCCGGGCGGATCGGTCGAGGATGAGATGATGAGATACGGTTTGGTCGCATCCGGGGGTGGATATCGGAGCTTCTATACGGCAGGCGCCCTGGTCTGGTTGAAACGGCACGACATCCCCGTCGTGCACTTGACCTCCACCAGTTCCGGCAACAACATTGTGCTGGACTACTTGCTGTGGGACTGGGATCAAGAGACTCTGCCCCCGGTATTGACCCAGACGCTGCGGCTAAGCTTCAAGGACATCTTTGACGTATTCTCGAACTTTGCCGGGCTCCAACCTGCCTTCATGCCGAACGGTTCTCACCTTTTCACGGTGAGTAAGAGCCGGTGCAGGAGATCGCTCTTGCTGGATGATGCCAAGCGCAGGGAGTTACTGGGCAGTCACCTTGACACCATCAAATGGGAGATCATGACCACCAATCTGACCGAGAGAACAAGCACCCTGTTCAGCGTAAACGACATCTTGGCGCACCTGGACAACGACTCACTCGATCGGTTCATGGATGTCTTTATCGCTGGCATCACGACCATCCCCTATTTCAAGGCTTCAAAAGTGGACGGCCAATACTGCCTGGAAGGCGGTTACATCGACAATACGCCCTTACGGACCTTGTTTCAAGATCCAGACGTGGACGAGATCATCGTCGTGGATTTTACTGACTATGATTACCACTCCGCGCTCGACAGAGCCTATGGCAAACTGTCCCTGGTGATGCTCTCGAATAGCATAGACATGAATCTTTTGGTCAGCGACATCCAATGGAATCTTCCCAACACGGCCATTCTCTCACAAGCCATCTTTATCAACCAGCTGCTTGAAACCTTGGACAGACCATCCATAGAGGTGTCTGGCAAGATCTACTACCACAAACCACTGCACATTTTGAAACCGAAAAACTTGGAGAGCATGACCATTTCCTTAAAAGACGCCATGGCTCAGAAAGAGTATTTCAAGTTGGGTCAGGCAGAAGCCGAGCAGCTTTTCGAGTCGATGCCGGACTAGGGTTGGAGTATGATAGATACGCGACGGGTGGCGCCTGATAGAACAGGGACCATCCACGTTGAAAACGGCACCCGCGAAATCTACTGGGAATACTTTGGAACGGGAGAGAAGGAAGTTGTCGTGCTCCTGAATGGTCTGGCCATGCTCACCCGTTCCTGGTATCGGAACGTGTCCAGCGTCTATCCTGACTATGATGTCTTGCTCTACGACTACTTTGGGCAGGGCCAGTCGTCGCAGGAGGACGAGCCGTACTTCATTCCAGATTTCTGCGACTACTTGGTGCAGATCATGGATGAGCTGGACATCGAGCGCATTCATCCTGTCGGCGTGTCGTACGGTGGGTTCATCGCCGCCGACCTGGGCCGTCTGCACGGCGATCGGCTGCACACACTGACGCTGTCGGGCATCCTGCTGACGCGGGAGACACTGTTCCAGATGTACCAGGATCTGTCGCTGATGTTCTACCGGCTGCCGGATCCTGCCTTTGAGATCTACACGCACTATATGTACGAAAAGATCTTTGGCGAAGCGTTTGCCCAACGTGTCTACGGCGAGAGCAGCGAACTGACCCGGCTCAAATTCTACGACCGGTACAGGGACAAGAAGCACTGCCTAATCCGGTTGACGGAGGCCCAGGATCCGTTCTTTGAAAACATTGATCGCGACCCCGACGCCTACCGGGGCGTCACGACACCGACGCTGATCTTCACCGGCGCGCAGGACCGGGCCATCCCGCCCTGGCAGCAGCGGAAGCTACTGGACATCCTGCCCAACGCCCGGCAGATCATGGTCCCTGAGTCGGGGCACCTGACCTATCTGGAGCGACCGGATATTTTCTGGCCAACGGTACGAGCGTTTTTTGCCGACCATCAATCACTTGAGACGGGAGTGGATAGTGGACAGTAATCAGGCGGGGGTCAACCCCCGCGCTGAATG
>JASFOV010000398.1:0-4877 GCA_050116355.1 Anaerolineae bacterium | reverse complement strand
CGATACCCGCAAAAGAGCGGGATCAGACCACAATCTGCGAGGGCCAGCTCGACGTCTATGACGCCGAAACGGATGACCTGCTTACCGAACTTCCGATCAAGATCGTCGACTCGGAAGCCAACTGAGGATGATGAGGAGCGCCATGTACCCCAAAGCCTATCGAACACTGCGCCGGCACTGGTTCTATCGCATTCTGGCCTTCCTGGCAGGTATTGTCTTGCTGTACGCGCCCTTTGCTCTGCTTACCCGGCTGATCCTGTGGGCCTCGGGTAGCCCGCTGCTACCCGACGCGCACCGCATCTGCATGCGCATGCCGGTGCAGTGGCTGGCCCAGCCCTGGATGTACGGGACCATGCTCGAGCAACCCGCCTACCTGGTGGTGATCCTGGTGCTGCCCGGGATAGCCATCTTTGCAGGACCGCTGTTCTGCGGATGGCTGTGCCCCGCCGGAGGGCTGACCGAATACTTGAGTCGCATCGTCCCGCCACGCTTCCAGATAGACCTGGGTGGCAGGGTCAACCCTGTCCCCATCCGCTACGGTTTCACCGTAGGCATGATGGTCGCCTCGTTCATCGGGGGCAACGTCTGCTGCTCCTTCTGCAACTTTACCCACACGCAGAATATCATCAGCGCCGTCTTTGGCGATTTCACCGGCATTGCCTACTGGGCATCCTTTTCCGTGGTCAGCTTTGTGCTGTGGCTCGTGGTGCTGGGGATGTTCACCAAGGGCGGGCGCGGCTGGTGCAACTTTTTGTGTCCGGCCGGGGCGCTGCAGGGCTTGGCCCATTCGCTGGGTCGCTGGTTGCGCCTGGGCCGTTCGGTCCAGATTCTTCAGGGCCAGTGCCGCAATTGCAGGACCTGTCTCTCGACCTGTCCTACCTGGGCCATCTCGGTCAAAGAGGAAACGATGCAGATCAATTCCCACGCCTGCAATGTCTGCATGGACTGCACCAAGGTCTGCAGGCACAATGCTATCGCGTACCGGACTAACCGTGGTGCTGTCCGCCAACCCGTGACCGAGCCGGCCCAAGCCGGCTTGGCAAGTGAAGTTCTAGACGCGTGAGTAGGAGTCCAAAAGTGTTACACAGACTGAGCGAACATCTGCAGAATCTTGGCAGGCGGTTGCATTCCTTCTCCTTGGGAAGCACCCTCGCCTTGCTTGCTGTACTTTTGGGCCAGATGGGTCAAAGTTGCGCCATCACGGGCCAGTGAGCAACCTGCGGAGCCTGCGTGCCCAGGCTGCTGCCCATCTTGGCCTTGCCCTTGCTAGTGGATGGTACCCTGACCATGACCGGCAGGGTACTGCGCAAGCGGACCGGCGGAGAATAGCGCCTTCCCGTCGCCGGGCCGGCCGGACCCCTCCTGCTGCCGCGCCTTGGTGGCCCGTCAAAGGACAGGTTCTATGCTAGACAGACTACCGATTGTCAGGAAGATCAAGACGCTTGTTCTGGCTATCCTAGGAGTTACCCTACTTGCTGCCGGTGCCTGGGCACAGGAGTCGATGCTCCCGCAGATGACGGGGTTGCCCCACTCGCTGCCTCTAGTCAGATCCCCGACGGACGAACCCAAGATTGCGCCCGATGTCGAGCGGGCGCTCGAGAACCTACCCTCTGGTCAGCGCTTGGCAGTCATTGTGACCTTTGAGCAACAGGCAGATTTGCGCCATATCCAGGGCGCGGATCGAGGCGAAAGGCTGCTGCGCCTGATCACCACTCTGCAACAAACCGCCCGGGATACGCAGCGGTCTTATCGCCTCATCTTGCAAGACCTAGGTCGGACGTCGCAAGTCAACCAGGTGACCTTCTTCTGGATTTTCAACGGGCTGTCCATGACTGCCACGCCGGAGGTCATTGCCCAGTTTGCCTCCCGCCCGGATGTGCGTGCCATCACCCTCGACAGGTCGTTTCCTGCTCCCGCGCTGTCCTCGACGCCGTCACGCTCGCTGCTCTCCGAGAGCGAACCAAACCTGGTATTGACCAACGCCCCGGCCCTCTGGGATCTGGGCTTCGAGGGTCAGGGGATTGTTGTGGCTAGCATGGACTCGGGTGTTTCCGGCTCTCATCCGGACCTGGTCGACCAGTGGCGTGGTGGGACGAACAGTTGGTTCGATCCCTATGGTGAACATCCCAGCACTCCGGTCGACCTTAGCGGCCACGGCACGGCCACCATGGGCGTCATGGTCGGCAGAGATGCAGGCGGAACGGCAATCGGAGTCGCACCGCAGGCTCAGTGGATCGCCGTCAAGATCTTTAACGACGCTGGCGGGGCTACGACGTCGGCCATTCACCAGGGTTTCCAGTGGCTCCTCGACCCCGATGGAGATCCGCTCACACCCGACGTGCCCCACGTCGTTAATAACTCCTGGAGCATCGGAAATACGGATTGCGATCTCGCCTTTCAGCTCGACCTACAAGCGCTGCGCGCAGCGGGCATCGTCCCGGTCTTTGCCGCAGGCAATAGCGGTCCAGGCGACGCAACCAGTGTCAGCCCTGCCAATAATCCCGAGGCGTTCGCCGTGGGTGCCACAGACAACGCCGATCAGATCTATGTGGAGAGCGCGCATGGGCCTTCGGCCTGCGGCGAGCCGGCGACGATCTATCCGGAGATGGTTGCGCCCGGAGTGGACATCCGCGCTGCGGATCGGTACGCTACGTACCAAACGGCTAGCGGCACGTCACTTGCTGCTCCCCACGTTGCTGGAGCACTGGCCCTGCTGCTGAGTGCCTACCCGAATCTGACAGCAGTCCAGCAGGAGGCTGCGCTGCTCAACGGCGCCGTCGATCTTGGCCCTTGGGGGCCCGACAATGTCTACGGCTGGGGCCGGCTGGATGTCCTGGCCGCCTACAACTGGTTGATGGGGACGACTCAACTGTCCATATCAAAACGGGCTAGTCATGAGCCGGTGAGCCCGGGTACGATGCTGACCTACACCCTCGTGATCACCAACACAGGCCCGCACGCCGCCACTGCCGTTACAGTGACTGACGAGTTGCCACCCGGCGTGACGTATGGCGGCGCTGGGGGAGAGGGCTGGAGCTGCGGTCATAGCGGGGCAGTCGTGACCTGCACTCGGCCTGCCCTGGCCCTTGGCGTGGCGCCTACCATTGCCCTTACCGTCACTGTTCCGGAAACCGTTGGGCTGATCACCAACACAGCTAGGGTAGCTTCCGGCACGTACGATCCCGAGTCTGCTGACGATGTTGATCTGGAGCGGACGGCTGTCGGATACCCGGAGGCTGACCTTGCCATAGCGAAATACGATAGTGCCGATCCCGTGCTTTCCGGTGGGACACTAACCTACACCCTGGTGGTTACCAACGCCGGCCCCCAGAGTGCCGGCGTGGTTACCGTGACCGATACGTTGCCGCCAAGCTTCAAGGTTGACAGCATCTCCGGAAAAGATTGGAGCTGCAACCACAACCCAGGCACTGTGCGTTGCACCAGATCCAGCTTGCCTGTGGGAGAGGCGCCGCACATCGTGGTCAAGGGAACTGCGCCGGTGAGCGCCAGCACCATGATGAACAGCGTCGTCATCAGCTCGACCACCAAGGATCCGGATTCTGCCAACAATGCAGCCAGTGAAGGGACGGTGGTCGCACTACCGCCGGTCCAGCAAGCCGACCTATCGATCGTGAAACTAGACCATCCAGACCCTGTGCATGTTGGTGCTGTTCTAACTTACACGCTGGGTATCGGCAACAATGGACCCGATCCAGCCACATCGGTGACGATGACTGACACTCTGCCCGCCGGAGTGACCTATCGGGGTGCCTCCGGTGCTGGTTGGGATTGCCGCTACGCCGGGCAAGAGGTGGCTTGTAGTTTGCCTCACCTGGATATCGGTCTGGCGCCGAGCCTCATGCTCACCGTTGACGCTCCGGACAGCAGTGGGATCATCACCAATACGGTCACTGTTTCCAGCTACGAAGTTGATCTCGATCCCAGGAACAATACCGCAACAGCGGACACTCGGGTCAGGTCTGACTACTACATCTTTTTGCCAGTCGCTCTGAAGTAGGCTCTGTCGGCCACTCTCGCTTGTCTGCCAAATCATGGCCGCGATCAGAGGTGTGGCTGTGGGTGAGCCCTTGCGTCAGTGTGCCTGGCAAGATTTGTCTGGGCCGAGAATGCACATCCGCGTACAGAACAGCGTCAGATAGTGTAGTAGTGCTCTCTCTGAGTAGGCTTCTGCTCAGCCCATGGCCTCACCTGATCTGCCAGAGGTTTCGGTGATTCACGGTGTCTTGAACAGGGCCGATATTAGATCCGATCCTTTGGCCCTGCTCGATCCAACGGATACAGAAGTATCGATATCGGAAAACGAAACTTGCCTTGCTGGACTTCCAGCAAGGCAAGCGAACGACCGTCAGGGCATCTATTAGGATGGGCAAGACGCACTGGTATTCTTCACAGGTCTACTCTCTGTGGAATGTCGCAGTCTTCCCTCCTGTATGATATCCAAGCTTCTGCCCTGTTTGCTCTCGCAGTCTTGCCCCTTGTAAGGAGTCCAAGTCTCCAGCCTGGTACAAGTCACAGGTGCCCGAGGGATCCTGAGCGCACGCCATGTCGCCAGCACTGCAGGGTTGCGGAGTAGCAAGGAGAGCTGTCCTGGCCAAACATGCTCATCCATCAAGATACCAGCCCAATCGTCCCTTGTTTGACATTGCCGTCACGGTGGCGACAGGGATTCAAAGCGTCTGGCGTGGACGAATCCCTGTCGCCACTTCGTTCGAGGGGGCACACCGGCACGCCCATGACAGTCCTTGGTCATCTGGCGTTCAATTCAACCGATTATATATACAATCGCCCAATTTAGCCTCGTTTCTGCGATAGAAAGAGAGACCGTTTCCAATGCCGAAAACGGTCTCTCTTCATTC
>JASFOV010000397.1:0-4887 GCA_050116355.1 Anaerolineae bacterium | reverse complement strand
ATCGACGCCGTAGACTTTGCCCTCCGTCGCGGTCCTGGCCAACTTGCGGATGGTGCCACCCCCTCCGCAGCCTACATCAAGGATCGTATCGTTTTTCCTGATCGAGATGTGACCCAGACCCCAGTTGGTCAACTTGGAATGACCCGTGTTCATCCCCCTGACCATAATCCTGCCGAGCCAACCTGTTGGTTTCCGGCATTGCCCCAACACTTTACTCATGACACTCATGGCGTTCTCCCTCCGCTCAGACGAGATCATCTGGCTCCAGCTTGGTTGCCGTATCCAGCACCGCACCCGGGGTGTCTGTTGAAACAACTGGAGGCGCTATCGGCTCCAGCGCGTGATACTTTGGCGTACGTCGTCCGTCCCATCAAGTACTTATCCAGAATTCCTCTATACAAGCAGCTTGAGCAGATGACCATGGAGAACATGTCTGTAGAAGCACTCCTGGCTTGCGTGTTTGGAAGATTCTCTATGATATGTGCTGCCAG
The DNA here is from genome assembly GCA_050116355.1 of Anaerolineae bacterium. GTDB lineage: Bacteria > Chloroflexota > Anaerolineae > JAAYZQ01 > JAAYZQ01 > JASFOV01. The sequence goes on along the minus strand of JASFOV010000397.1, from coordinate 4,396 downwards.
GACACTCTGCGTAACCAATTGACATTCTATCAGTGTCTCCCCCTTTGAGCAGATCCACGCTTCGGGAGACTCGTGTCACCGCTGGAGAAGAAAAGGCAGCTTCTGCATGGGTTCGCTGGCTTGAAGGGCTAGCCCTGCAGGCGCAGTGTACGGACAGGAGAGCTGTTCCCGGCCCAGCCGGGCCGGGGACAGTGGTACAGTGACACAGTTGGGTCGCCTCATTCGTTGGGTGCAATGCCGGCCAGCCGCTGCGCCAGCTCGCTCTTTTCCTCCAGGTTGGCTAGCCGGGCCAGCATGATCCGCTGCGCCTGCGGGGACCCGGCACCATGCAGCGATTCGGTGAGGTAGGCCGCCGCGCCGGGACCCAGGGTCAGGTTTTCCAGCAGGCGCAGCATGCGGCAGCGATCGGCCGTAGTGTAGGCATCCGCGCTGCGTAGGTACTTTTGCAGCTGCGGTCCCACCTCGGGATGCTCCAGATCCCTCTGCGAGGGCAGGGTGACCAGCAGGCCACCGGCAATGTCCTGCGCCAGCCGGGCGATCTCGTAGGGGTAGCGGGTCACATTGAGCTTGCAGACGTTGGCCAGCAGGAGGTCGATCAGGTAGGTTCCTGAGGCGGTGGGCCGGCCCTCGGCCGAGCAGGCCAGGCCGCAGGCATACAGCGTCTCGTTGAGGTGGATCATCTCGACGATTTTGTCCTTGATGTGCGACGCCCGTTCGGTGCCCTGGTAGTGGGCCAAGGACTGCGCGGCCCCGATCAGGACGTCGCCGACGCCGACCTTGCAGCCGCCGTAGCTCTGGCGGTGGTACCCGGCGAAACGCTCCACCAGCAGCCCGCTGAAGGCGGTCTCGCCGGCCATGAATACCCGCTCCCAGGGGACAAAGACATCGTCCAGGATAATCACTGCCTCGTGACCGCCAAATTGTCGGTTGCCGACGTCAAGCGGGCTGTCCTCCAGCTTGCGCGTGTCCGACGGCTGCCGGCCATAGATCATCAAGATGCCGGGTGCGTCGGCCGGGAGCGCACAGGCGACGGCATAGTCCGCATCCTGCTCGGTGAGGGTCTGGGTAGGCATGATGAGGATCTCGTGGGCATTCAGGGCGCCGGTCTGGTGCAGCTTCGCGCCACGGATGGTGAGGCCCTCCGCGGTCCTGTCCACGATGCGCACAAAGAGGTCCGGATCGGCTTGCTGCGAGGGACGCAGTCGCCGGTTGCCCTTGGCGTCGGTCATCGCTCCGTCGACCACCAGATCGCCGCTCTGCACATGGTGCACGTACTGGCGGAAGTGGGCGTGGTAGCCGGTGCCCAAGGCCTGATCCATTTCGTAGGTCACCGAGTCGAGCGCGTTCAGCGCGTCCATGCCCACGCAGCGCTGGAAGCAGCAGCCCGTCGCCTGTCCCAGCACGCGCAACATCTTGACCTTGGCTGTCAGATCGGCCGTACTCTGGTGCAGGTGTGTAAAGCGATTGACCGTCTGACCGGTCAGGCTCGAGGTGGCGCGCATCAGGCCGGCGGTCTCGGACCGCTGGGCCAATTCGTAGGTCATGGCGCAGGCGTTCAGCGATGGCCGGACCAGCGGGTGGTCGACCGGATCCTCGATCTGCTGCCCCAAAGCGAATACCCGCTTGTCCATGGCCCGTAGGCTGTCGATATACTGGTCCCGAGTCATCAATGACATGGCGCTCCTCCTTGATGCTGATTGCCGCATGCCGCCAAGTCATTATAGTGGAGCCGGGGAGGGGCGTCAAGTGCGGCGGGATGTCATAGGGGGAAGGCCATGCTTCTGGAGGGAGGACCGGATGCTAGCGCGCCAGACGCGTCACGCGCTCCTCCAGGACGCGCAATTGGAGCTCGCTGCGCCAGCGGCGCCAATGGGCGGCGTTGGCGCTACTGGGAACGACCACGGCCGCCCCGGTGAGGGTGCGGTACTCGTCCGCCAGCTGGCTGTCGGTCAGGGTGTAGACGGAAGGGCGCACGGAGCTGCGCAGGGGGAATTGCTCATGTCTACTCATCAGGCGCCTCCAGCTTTGAGGGATTCTGCCTCGATCATAGCGCATGCTACGTGGGCTGTCAATGGGAGCCGAGTACCAGCAGGCCATCCCCGGTGGAATCGTCTCTGGCGCCCAGCACCCGCAAATGGGTGCGTTTCTCAATTGATCAATGGCTGCAGGTATGCTACAATGAGGGGGCAACATTCGTGCCCGATCCAGTGGCCATACCAGACATTATAATGGCGGAAAACGTTAGGTGATGCTCTCCTGGTAGCTGGAGATAGAGACCATTGTCCAACAGGAGCGTGGAATGGAACGAGTAACAAACGAGGCCCGGGCTGCTGGCCCACCGGGCGGTTCAGCGGGGCTGCTGGGTCCCCGGTTGTTGTTGATCCTTGTTCTTTGCCTCGGCGTCTTCACGATCGCGGCGCAGGCCCAAGAGCCGGTAGGCACGCCCACCGGCGAGGAGGAGGTGATCGAGGCGCCCGAAAGTGTGGACGTGGAGCCCACAGCGCGGGATGAAGAGATCCGCGCACGCCTCCAAGGAATCCTCGAAGCCACCGGCTGGTTTGCCAACCTCGAGGTGCTGGTGGAGGAGGGGGTTGTCTTTTTCCAGGGCGAGGCCGAGACCGAAGAATACAAGAAGTGGGCTGGGGATCTGGCGCGCCGCACGCAGGATGTCACGGCGGTGGTCAACCAATTGGAGATCGTAGAGCCCTCCGTCTGGGATTTTCAACAGGTGAGGTCCGGCCTGCGGCAACTGGGACGCACGGTGCTGGGCGCCGTGCCGCTCATCGTGTTCGGGCTGTTTGTGCTGTTCCTCTCCTGGATGGCGGCCCGCTTGACGGCCGTTGTGGCCCGCCGGGCCCTGCAGCGGCGCGATTGGAACCCGCTGCTGACCAACGTGGTGGCATGGGCGGTGGGTTTGCTGATCCTTTTGATCGGCCTGTACGTCGTCTTTCAAGTGACCGGGCTTACCAGTGCGGCGCTGACGGTGGTCGGTGGCACTGGCCTGTTGGGTCTGATTCTGGGTATCGCTTTTCGCGACATTACCGAGAACTTTTTGGCCAGTGTCTTTCTCAGCGTGCAGACACCGTTCGAGAGCGGAGATCTGGTCGAGATCGACGGCATCATGGGCTTTGTGCAGAAGCTGACCACGCGCGCCACCATTCTGATGACCCAGGACGGCAACCACGTGCTGATCCCCAACGCGACCGTCTACAAGAGCAACATCTACAATTACAGCAGCAACCCCAACCGCCGGCAGGACTTTGTGGTCGGCATCGCCTATCAAGAGAGCGTCCCTGCCGCGCAGGAGATCGCTCTCAAGGTTCTGCAGGATCATCCCGCGGTGCTGGATGAACCGGAGCCGTGGATCCTTGTCGAGGATCTAGGCGCCTCGACGGTCAATCTCCGGATCTACTTCTGGCTGGACGGTTCCCAGTTCAGCTGGCAGAAGGTGAGATCGTCCGTCATCCGCTTGGTCAAGAGCGCATTTGGAGCGGCCGGTATCGAGATGCCGGGCGAAACGCGCGAGCTGATCCTGCCGGATAGGATCCCGGTGGAGTTGTTCCGGTCGGACGGCGCCTGGCAGGAGACGGTGCCGCCCCATCGCCATCCCGCGGCGCCCGCTGGCGATGAGCCTGACACGGTGTCCATGGATGCGGAGGGCGGATTGCGCAGCGAAGCTCAAGAGATCCAGGAGCAAGCCCGCCGGTCACGGATGCCCGAGGAGGGAGAGGATCTGCTCCAGCCGCCCAGCGACTAGAGCCTGGCGACCGTGACCCCTGGCTCTACGAGTGCGGCCAAGTCGTCACGAGGGTTCAGACGCTGAGCCCTTCGTAGATCACAAAGCCGGCGGCGGGCACCTCGAGGAAGACGACATCGCCGACACCGCCGTTGATGGCCCGCTCCTGGATGGCCAGGATCTCGGCGGTTTGGGCCGGGTCAGTCGAGTACACACAGCGCATCCGTTTGCTGTAGGACTGGAGGCCGCGCCTGACCTGTACCCAGGCCCGCTGGCGACTGTCGCTGTCGGTGTTGATGGCCAGTAGCATCTCTTGATCATCAAAGAGCCGGGTCCAGGGCACGATCGAGCGCATTTCGTCGCCGATCATGTGCGGCTCGCCAAACTGTTGCCCGTCCCCTGAAATGGGACACAGGTACTGGCGACCGCCACGCAGCGCGAGCAGGAGGTAGACACCATTGGGTACAGAAATCCATCGCCAGATGCTGATCTTTCTTCGAGACCGTCAGGACGAGATGACCGGGTTGCTGCAGCGGTTGATCGAGCTGGAGTCACCTACAAACCACAAACCGTCGCTGGACCGGCTGGGGGCAAGCCTGGCCGACCAGGCGCGCGAGTTGGGCGCCCAAGTCGAGGTGCTGCCCCAAACCGAGGCGGGCG
>JASFOV010000396.1:0-4889 GCA_050116355.1 Anaerolineae bacterium | reverse complement strand
CCGGCAGGGCGAGGCGGCGTACAGCCGACGCCTGGCCAGGAATGTAGCCCAGGTTCACATAATTCTGCCCGTAGGTGTAGCCGGAGTGGGTGGCGGCTACCTCATCCAGGAGCTCTTGGGCGGTTTGCGGTCCCGCCGGCAACAAGCTGAGGGCGACGATGGGCACTTGCCGGGCCATAAGGTGGTCCAACACCGGCCGGGCGACCATGTCCATCTCGCTGCTGGTTGCCGGATCGTAGTCAAAGGCAACCAGAACCGCTGCATCATCGGCTATGCCGTCGATCGCAGCATGCAGGTCCGCCACTGGTGCGTAGTAGGGCGCCTCCCCCGCCGGATCGGTGGGGAAGGTGCGTGTCAGCAGTGAGGTGTCCACCACCAGCGGTAGTACGACCACGGCGATCAGGATGGCATAGATGATCCAGCGCGGCACCTGATCCAACAGTCGCCTCCCCGGGCGCTCGATCGTCTGGGCGGCAATCGAGACCGGCTGCGAGACGATCTCGGCAAATAGGCGGGACTCGGCGCTTTCCGCCGGGAGCAGCTCCGCCCCGGCCGGCACCGCGACCCGGGGTTGGGCGATGGCCATCTCGATGGGCAGGACGCCCGGAATTCCAGCCAAGATCCCGGTCTCTTCGATCTCCCCTGCGGCCTCAGCCGGGGCGCCGATCTCTTCACCTTCCGCCTGCCGGACTTCTTGTGGCTTGAGCTGCATCAGCCAATCAGGGATATCCGCCCGTTCCAGCGCCACCTCATCCAGCTCGGCCTCGTCGGCGACCAGCCAATCGGGAATCTCGCCATCGACAAGGTCATCCTCGCCGGCCAGCAACGCCTCCTCCTCCCGGTCTGGGGGCAGGTCTGCCAACCAGGCGGGCACGGTCGCGGCCAGCGCTATCTCTGCTGCGCGGTCCAGGTTCTCTTCCTCGTCCGGGGTCTCATCCAGCCAATCGGAGACAGTTTCGTCCGGCTCCTCCTCCTCCGTTGCGGCGGCTTCTTCCGCTTCCGGCGGAGGCCAATCCTCGTCCTCATCCTCGGCTTGCGATAGCGCGGCCATCCAGCCCGCAGCGTCGTCGGGTTCCACCCATTCAGGGACCGAGATATCCTCGTCTACACCGGCCACCAGGTCGTCCTCAAACTCGAGGGACTCGTCCATCGCCCCGGGTTCCAGCTCGCTCAGCCAATCGGGGACGTCGCTGGCCTTGATCTCGTCCTCGGTCAAATCGCTGAAATCTTCACCCCCGGCTCCGGCCTCCAGCTCCAGGGACTCATCCATCCCCTCTGGCTCCAGTTCATCCAGCCAATCGGGGACCAGGCCCGCCTCGGGTCCAGCGGCCTCTTCCGGCTCGATCTCGCCGCTGGGCTTTTGAGGTGCTTCTTCTGGGACCTCGCCGGCGCCCGGCTCGACCTCGACCCCGGCGCTGACCTCCGGCTCCGCTTCGGGTTTGGCGACCTCTTCCGGCTCAATCTCAGCGCTGGGCGTCTCTTCAGCTCCGGCCGGGGGCGCATCCTCGAGATCCGGCGGTTCGGCGCCAGGCGGGGCTTCGGCATACAGATCCACCAGCCAATCGGGGGTTTCTTCCGGCTCGTCTGTTGCATCTTCTTCGCTTGGAAGGTCCTCTAGATCGGCTAGCCAGTCGGGTGTTTCTTCCTCGAACGCCGGCGCCTCGTCTGTGGCGGCTGGTTCAGCCTCTACCGCGGGTTCTGGTTCGACAACATCCGGCTCAACGGGGGGGGGGACTGGTACTTCGTCCATCCCCTCGGGCACGGCCTCCGCCCCATGGTCACCTGGGGATTCTTCTGGGATCGCTTCCAGAACCGGTGATTCTTCCTCTGGCGCGCCGGGCAACCGGTCCCCTTCTGTTTCGGACTCAATGGGCGCTGGCTCCTCAAACGGCTCCGGCTCTTCCGGGACGTCCTCTGCTTCACGCGCCCCTTCGCCCAGCTCCTCGCCAGGCGCGTCCTCCTGGAAATCGGCCAGCCAGCCGGGGAGATCGGCTTCCTCCTCGAGATCGCTTTCATCTATGACATCTACTGGTTCGTGTGGCTCCGCGGGTCGTTCGGTTTTGGGCGGGGGTCCGGCGGGCTCTGGTGCACCGGGCAAGGGAGCTTCCAAATCCCTCAGCCAGTCCGGCACCTCCGCGTCGTCCTGACCTGTATCTGGCCCCTGGTCCTCTGCTTCACCCTGCAGCGAGGCTTGCAGGTCCCGCAGCCACGCGGGCGTATCTTTGTCGAGCTCATCGCGATCGTCCGGACCGGCATCCGGCTCCGGTTCTTCGCTCTCCTCCGCCGCGCCCTTGGTCGGCAGTGAGAGTCCTTTGATGGTAGGTTGCGCCTCAGCAGCCGCGTCTTCCGCTGGGAATGAGACCAGCCGCTCACCACAGTTGTTGCAGAACACATTCTGTACCGGGTTCATGGTCCCGCACTCGGGACACTTGAGCGCGGTGTGCGTGCCGAGGGTTTCCCCGCATTCGTTGCAGAATCTACTCCCATCTCGGTTGGCAGTCCCGCATTTTGGACAATAGATCATGGCTGTCTCACTCCAATAGAGGACGCCGGGTTACGGCTGCTAGTCACTGTACGGTCTTTCGAGGCCCAGCAAGAGACGGATGCCGGTCAGGGTGGCACCTAGGGCTACGCCGAGCAGAATACCCCGCACTCCGGCCATGGCCGGTACGCGCACGATCCAGTCTCTGACCTCGGGTAGAATGGGTACCAGGCCGAGGGTCACCTGGCCGGCCAGCACCAGCAGAACAACGACCAGCATGATGGCTGCCTCCAGACTCCGGACGCGGAGCAGGCGGTAGCCGGCGGTGACCAGGAAAAAGACCAACAGCGCCGAGAATGCGGCTTGGATAGGCGCCTGAACGTGGTCAAAGATCCACTGGATGATGGGTTGTGAGGGTCCGCCCCCCAGCAGGCCCACTGCCAGGATCACAAAGGTGGAGATGATGAGCACGATGCTGTAGGGCCAGCCGGACTTGCGGTTGCTGATGTGGCGCAGATGGACGCGCATGAGGTTGATCAAGCCCAATAACAAGGCAAAGGCAGCGATAATAATCGCCGTGTCCACAAAAAAGATGCCAGTCACGTTCAGCTGGGGCAGGAATATCGAGATCAGAACAAACACGCCAACGGCCATAGCAACGGCGGCCGGCAATCCTCGTTTCATCGCAGCCATGGCTGGCTCCTTATGCTCACAAAACGATCTTGACGACGGCAAAGATAAAGATGGCGGCGACGACACCCCAGCGCAGCCAATCTTCGGTCAGCAGGCTGGCAATCTGGACCGGCAGGCGGCTGGTGTATGCTCCACCGGCAAACATCTCCTCGCCCACCAGCACTTCGTCGGCTGTTGCCTCGGCAAAGGGCAGAGTTCTGGGATCGGCAACGCCCACAACCTGGGGAACTTGGCGGCGGGCGCCAACCTCGCCCATCAGTAGGTACTCGTCGCCAAAGGAGCCGATCATGATGTTGGAGGTGAGCGGCTCTCGTTCCAAGATGCCCATCACGCCGGCGGCGTACGCCGTGGGCTCGGGGGCCACAAAGCGAACTTGGGTCAGGTCGTAGTGGTCTAGGTTTCCGTGGCGGGCATAGGCCCGGCGCAGAATGTCCTGGGCCAGGGGCAACACGGTGGGGTCGGCCACCGACACGATAAGTGGGGTGCTGCAGGCGGCGGCATCGTCGGCCAATTGGGCCAGTACCGTGAGCCCGGCCCATGTCTCAGCTGTCGCCGCGCCCCCTACACCACCCACACCGATTGATACGTGCAGGGGCTGGCCGGTCTCGGCCGAGCGACCCACAGAGCTGGGCAGTTCGTCCATGCCAGGCAGCGGCCGCAGCGAGGCGCGCATCTCGCCCGACCGTAGACGCAAGGTCAGGAACAACACAAGGGGTAAAATCAGAAGCAATAGCACCAGGCCAATGATCGCTGTCATCCATTGCTCTCCTTGCGCGCGGCAGTCTGAACGGTGGTCTCCTGCTGCAGGCGTGCAACCAGAAGATCGACGTTCGTCCTGTCGGCCAACAGATCGGCATAGCCGTCGATGCGCGGCTCTGTTATCAACAACTCGAGGACCGGTTGGCAAACGAGCAAGCCCTGGCTGGCAATAAAGCTGAACGGCTTGAGGACGTGCAGCAGCACGAGCGCCGGTAGGTTCAGTCGCCAGCGGCTGATGTTGTGGGCTATCTGCTCGATGAGCTTTGGCTCCGCATTGTCAACCGGTTCTATCATCTTTTGCCTGATTTATTATACCACAAGTCGCCTTTTTTTTCTAGAAATCGGTGGAAACAGATTGAGTCAGCTATACTTGTGGAAATCGTACCCGCACAGCAGCACTCGGCTTCTCCGCCATCCAATGTTGACGTAAGCCACGGCAAAGTATACCATGCTTTGTCGGGGAGGGCAAGTTGTTCTTTTCAACGTGGAATGGGCTGTCGTATTTGACACGCTTTTTGGAGGGGGGTATAATTGTGGAATAGAGTCTGCCTGTGCCTCCGGTTCTCTTTTGGTGCCGGTACGCAAGCAGGCAGAGTTGGAATCTTGAGTGATTGCGGGAGTATGAACGAGACTGCGACAGAAGACGGGCCTGCATCGAGTAGTTGGCGACGCGCGTCCCGTCACGCATCTGCCAACCGAATAGTCTAGCCCCCCGGAAGGCAGATCCCTTTCCCAAAAACCTTGGCCTCCGGGGGAGCCAATCTCCGGAGGTGTTATCGTGGATACCTTTGTCCTGGACGATGTCCTGGCGCGGCTTCGTGACGCCTTGTTGCGTGACGACATAGCCGGTGCAGTGGATATTGTCGAGTCCCTGCAGCCGGCCGACCAAGCCGATCTGGTAGAGGTGCTCAGCGAGCTTGATCAAATTGTCTTGATCTCCCAATTGGCGCCGGCC
>JASFOV010000395.1:0-4895 GCA_050116355.1 Anaerolineae bacterium | reverse complement strand
CTCGACAGCCCACATCATACCGGTGCCTCGCACATCGCCGACGTTGGGCAACTCTTCCAGCGACGCACGCAGCTGGGCGCCCAGCCGGCGACCCATGCGAGCCGCCCGGGCAACGAGGTCTTGCTCCTCCAGATAGTCCAGCGTCGCCAGGGCCGCCGCTGCACCGACAGCATGGTGGGAGAAGGTACCGCCGTGGTTCACATCCCCGTGCGCGCGACGTACCGTTTCCACATCGCCGCCCCGGACCGCGACGATCGAGAATGGAACATAGCCGCCCGCCGCCCCCTTGGCCATAGCCATTACGTCGGGCTGGACGCCTGTATGTTCCATGGCGAACCAAGCCCCGGTGCGGCCAAAGCCGGTCAGTACCTCGTCAGCAATGAGCAGTACGCCATAGCGCTCGCAGATCTCGCCGATCAGGGGCCAGTAGCCGTCAGGGGGCACGATGCCGCCCAGCGTCGCGCCGCCGACCGGCTCCCCGATAAAGGCTGCTACCCGCTCCGGTCCCTGGCGTAGGATCTCGGATTCCAGCTGGCGGGCACAAAGTAGATCACAGTCATCCGGGTGGGCGTCGAACGGACAGCGGTAGCAGTAGGGCGGCTCAATGTGGGGCATGTCTTGAAAGAGGGGGGCGTACAGGTTGCGCATGGCCGGCTTGCCCGAGACGGCCAAGGTGCCCAATGTCGCCCCGTGATACGACCCCCATCGCGAGATCACGCAATCACGCTGTACCTCGCCGCGCGCGACCTGGACCTGTCGGGCGAACTTGATCGCTGCCTCTATCGCTTCCGCGCCGCTGCACAAGTAGTAGAAACGGGGCTCGGGCAACGGCACCTTGTCTGCTAGACGGCGGCTGTAGGTTTCCAGGGCGGGCGTCGTGAACAGGTTCCCGTGCACATAAGCCACCTGTGCGGCCTGATCCGTCAGGGCGGCGGCGATTGACTCAACGCCGTGACCGACATTGACCACCAGCGGGCCGCCGGAGGCATCCAGGTAGCGGCGCCCTTGGCTGTCGTACAGATATATGCCTTCTCCCCGCTCAATGACGGGATAGTCGTGGGCCATCTTGCGGTACAGAACGTGGCCTTGAGGATGCTGCACCATCTATCCCTCCCGGGACTACCCGCGCCTGCCCGCGGGCTGTGTGTTCATTTGGTATAGGCGCCGCCCGGATCGAGTTCTTTGCGGATCAGGCGCAGTTCCTCGGGCGTGGGTGGTGGTGTAACCGTGAGATCTTGGGCTACCTGCAAGGGCCAGCTTACCTCCTCCTGCACCTCCTCTACCGTCACGCCGGGATGGACGGTGGCCAGGTACATCTCGCCGGTGTCCTGCGCAAAACGAAAGATTGCCTTATCGGTGACGATGAGCTGCGGTCCGGCTCCGGCCATCCCCAGCCGGACCCGCGCGCCCCGACGCCCATCCAAGTGACCGGCGCTGGTGCAGAAATCGAGGGCCTCGACAAAAGCGCGCTTTCTCAAGCGCATGATGACGAACACTTTGTGGGCATGGATCGCGATCTCGCAGGCGCCGCCGCTACCCGGCAGGCGCACCTTGGGTTGCTGGTAGCGTTCCACCAGATCCGCTCCACTGCCAATGACTGTGCTGTTGATGTTGCCAAAGCGGTCGATCTGGGCTGCGCCCAGAAACGCGACCTCGATCCGCCCACCCTGCAGGTAGTACATGAATAGATCCGGCATCGGACAGACCAACGTCGCCCCACTGACCAGCGTCGGGTCGCCAATGGACAGCGGCAGCCGCGCCGGGCGGGCACCATACACGCCCGATTCGTAGACCAGCTCCAGATCGGGGGCGACCGTATGCCGGGCCAGGTTACAGGCGATGTTGGGTAGCCCCACCCCAACAAAAACCACGCGCTCTCCGGCCAGCGCCCTGGCCGACGACGTGATCATCAGTTCTGCGGGAGTATAGTCCGTCATTGATCTTCTCCTCAACGGCAACAGAGGGGCAGAGGGCAGGTGCCGTCCGCCACCCCCTGTCGCCTAGCCATAGATGCCATAGTTGACCGGCTGCGAAACGGCGGTCCCCGGGGTCAGCCGCTCCTTGAACCCGGGCTCCTGCGCCTCCCACTTGGCCAGATAGCCGGCCCGATCGGGCACGCCATCAACCCACTCATCCAGCCAGGCGGTGGTTGCCGCCTCGTCGCGCGAGATGCGGTCCCACTCCAGATAGAACTGGTTGTCGCGGTCATAATACCCTTGCGCGTACGAAGGGTGAGCACCATAAGGTTCGTGGACCACCGCGTCGACCAAGAGCCCGGGGATGACCGTCCGGTTTGGATCGCTGCGAATGGTGGCTTCGTCCACAACTTCCTCCACGACGATGATGACGTGCCCGGCCGCAAACGCGACCTCTTTTTGAACCCCCATCAGGCCCCAGATCTGCGTATTGCCCTCAGCGTCCGCCCGTTGTGCGTGGAGGATGGCGACGTCGGGGTTCAAGGGCGGTACGACGGCCACCTGACCATCATCATAGGGGCTTGCCACAAAGCGGATGCGAGGATTGACCTTGGGCTGGTCGGCTCCCAGGTAGCTGCGCAGCGGATAGAAGGGCAAGCGCGCGGCGCCGGCTATATAGCGCCCGACCATCCCAAAGTGCGAATACTCCTCGATCTCGAGGCGGTGCGGGATCTGTTTTTCCACGGCGCGGCGGACACAGTGCAGCGACCCGACACCGGGATTGCCCAGATAGCTGAATACCATCTTGTGCGCGCAACCGGCAGCGATCATCTGGTCGTAGACTAGGTCGGGCGTCATGCGACACAAGGTCAGATCCCGCCGCCCCTGGCGGATGATCTCGTGGGCTGCGGCAAAGCAGATAAAGGCTGTAAACCCTTCGATGGCCACCGTCGCGCCATCGTGCACATACTCGGCAATGGCATCGTGCATCGTGGCCAATTTCATGCCCGTCCTCCTTCCACGGCAGCCAGCGCCTCGGCAAAGATCTCGAGCGCTGTATTTGCTTGGGACTGGGTGATGATGAGTGGCGGGGAGAAACGGATGCTGTTGGGACCGCAGGGCAGCAACAGCAGGCCCCGCTTGAAGCATTCCAGCATAAGCGCTTTGGTTTCTGCCTTGGCCATCTCCTTCGTCCCTTTGTCCTTGACCAATTCTACGCCGATCATCAAGCCCAGACCGCGCACATCGCCGATCAGGCGGCTCTCTGTGGCAATCTGGCGCAGGTTGTCCAACAGCCAGCGCCCGACGCGATCGGCATTCTCTATCAGATTTTGCTCCTCGAGCACATCCAACGTAGCCGCGGCCGCGGCGCAGCATACGGGATTGCCGCCAAAGGTGCTGCCGTGCGAGCCCGGCGGCCAAGTCATCACCTCCTCGCGGGCGATCATGGCCGAAAGCGGCATGCCCGAGGCCAGCGCCTTAGCCGAGCAGATGATGTCTGGCTCCACCCCCCAGTGTTCGATGGCGAACATGCGGCCGGTGCGCCCCATACCAGATTGGACCTCATCATCGACCATAAGGATGCCATACCGGTCGCACAGAGCGCGCACCTTGGCCAGCCAGTCCGGCGGTGGCACAATATAGCCGCCTTCCCCCTGCACCGGCTCGACAAACACCGCCGCCACCTCTTCCGGTGGGACCATCCGGGCAAAGAGCACATCCTCGATATAATCCACGCACGCCAGCTCGCATGCGGGATAGGTGAGGTTAAAGGCGCAACGATAGCAATAGGCATAGGGCACGTGGCTGATGCCGGGCAGCAGGGGACCAAAGCCGCGATGGTAGACCGGCTTGCTGGCTGTCAGCGAGAGAGCACCCAGAGTCCGGCCATGAAAGGCCCCAAAGAACGCCACCAGGTGTGGGCGCCGGGTGTGGTAGCGGGCCAACTTGATGGCCGCCTCCACCGCCTCGGCTCCCGAGTTGCCCAGGAACACCCGCTTGCCACCCGCCCCCGGCGCCAGTGCGGCCAAGCGCTCGGCCAGGCTGATATACAGCGGCTCGTAGTGGTCGGCGGCGCAGATGTGTATCAACTGCGCCGCCTGATTCTGGATAGCCTCAGTCACCCGGGGGTGACAATGGCCGGTGGCGCAGACGGCGATGCCCGCTGCACAGTCCAAGAAGCGGTTGCCATCTACATCTTCGACCACCACCCCTTGGGCGCGGCTGACAGCGAGCGGATAGGCACGCGGCAACGAAGGGCTGAGCGCGCGGTCACTGCGCTCGACCCAGGCTTGCGCCCGGGGACCTGCCGGTTCGGTAACCAGATATGGAACGCGCGGCTCAGACATGACATGTACCTCCCGTACATAGGGCAAAAGTCGATGGCATTGTTCACGTTCTCCTCTCAGCGCTTCCCACGCTATGTCTCAAAAACCACCCGCCCGTCAAAGACGGTCATGATCACTTGACAGTGGGCGATCTCCATCGCATCCGCAGTCAAGATATCGCGATCCAGTACGACCAAATCCGCCAACTTGCCCGGGGTGATGCTGCCCAGCTCGGCCTGGCGTCCGCTGGCCTGTGCCGCGCCCATCGTATACCCCCAGATCGCTTCGGCGATCGTCAGGCGCTGCGCCGGGTACCATCCGCCTACCGGCAACCCGTCCCGGCATTGCCGGGTGACGGCAGCGTGTATGCCCCATAATGGATTGGGATCGGCAACGGGTGCATCCGAGCCGAGGGCCAGCGGCACGCCAGCGTCCACCATGTCACGGAAGGGGTAGGCAAAGCGCGAACGCTCGCCAACCGACCCTTCGATCACGGCGATGTCGTCCGTGACGTGGATCGGCTGCACAGAGGCGACGATGCCCAAGCGGCCTAGGCGCACCACGTCGTCCGGACGGATGTTCTGCACATGCTCCATGCGATGCGGAATAGCGCCTGGGGAGGATTCACCCCGTTCAAATAGGTCAAGTACCT
>JASFOV010000394.1:0-4896 GCA_050116355.1 Anaerolineae bacterium | reverse complement strand
CAGGCGGTGCCGTCCCAGCGGGCGATGTGATCCGCATCCGGATTCTCACCGGCATAGTGAAAAAGGCCTCCCACGTACACATCCGCTCCTGCCACAGCAACGGCGGAGACGCTCTCGTCAACTCCGGAACCCAAGGCGTGCCAGGTGGTGCCGTCCCAGCGGGCGATGTGATCCGCATGCGCATCCCCACCGGCATCGTCGAAACTCCCACCCACGTAAACATCCGATCCGACCACGGCGACGGCGTGGACAGCATCGTTGACGCCGGAACCCAGGGGATGCCAGGCAGCGCCGTCCCAGCGCGCAATGTGATCCAACGACCCGCCACCTCCGGTCGCCGTGAAATAGCCGCCTGCGTAGACATCCGACCCGACGACTGCAATGGTGTAGACCGATCCGTTCAGCCCAGTACCCAGCGCGTGCCAATCCGAGCCATCCCAGCGGGCGATGTGATCCGCATCCGGATTCCCACCGGCATCCTCGAAACCCCCACCCACGTAAACATCCGATCCCACCACCTCGATGTCAGTGACCAGACTATTCAGCCCGTTGCCCAAGGCGTGCCAGGCGGTCCCATCCCAGCGGACGATGCGATCCGCATCCGGATTCCCACCGGCATCCAGGAAACCCCCACCCACGTAGACATCCGGTCCCGCTACTGCGACGGCGGAGACACGATCGTTGACGCCGGAACCGAGGGGATGCCAAGCAGCGCCGTCCCAGCAGGCGATGTAATCCACGTCCGGATTCCCACCGGCATTGGTGAAGGAGCCGCCCGCGTAGAGGTCCGATCCTACCGCGGTGATGGCAGAAACGTAATAATTTAGCCCAGAGCCTAGCGCGTGCCAAACCGGAGTCAGTGCGGTCGTATCCCAATGCGCGATGCGCGCCAGAGGACTACCACTGTTGGTCCCGGTAAAAGAGCCGCCAACGTAGACGTGCGGCCCGGTCACCGCTACCGCGGAAACACCGCCGTTCAGGCCGGAGCCCAGCGCGTGCCAGATAGCGCCGTCCCAGCGGACAATGGCATCGGCCTCTTCCAAGCCCCCGGCATCACTGAACACCCCGCCAACGTAGACATTCGGCCCCTCGACGGCGACGGCGAAGACACGATCGTTGACGCCGGAGTCCATGGCGTTCCAGGCGGAACCGTCCCAACGGGCGATGTGAGCCAAAGGATCGCCACCCCCAGACGCCGTAAAATCGCCGCCAACGTAGACATCTGGTCCCTCCACATCGATGGTACGGACCGTGCCGTTCAGCCCAGAGCCCAGCGCGTGCCAGGCGGAACCATCCCAGCAGACGATGTGGTTGCCGTTGGAACTGCCGGCGTTGGTGAACAGACCGCCCAGATAGACGTCACCGCCCTCCACGGCGATGCTGGTGACGGTGCTGTTTACGCCAGAACCGAGATTGTGCCAGTTAACGCCGTCCCAGCGCGCGATATGCGACAGCGGCCCGCCTCCCCCGGCCTCGGTGAAGAAGCCGCCCACATAGACATCCGCGCCAGCCACAGCGAGAGCGGCGACGTTGTCGTTCAAGCCGGAGCCGAGGGGATGCCAGGCGGCGCCGTCCCAGCGGGCGATGTGGTGCAATGGCTGGCCGTCTCCGGTCGCCGCGAAATCCCCGCCCACGTAGACGTTGGATCCGACTACGGCGATGGCCCGCACACTGCCGTTGAGCCCAGAACCCAGGGCATGCCAGGCGGTACCGTCCCAATAGGCAATGCAATCTGCGTTTTCCTCCCCACCAGCGTTGAGGAAATCGCCGCCGGCATAGACGTCCGGTCCTTCCACGGCTATGGCTCGAACGTAGTCCTGTAGGCCGGTACCCAGGGAACTCCATATATCGGCCGACGCCAAGGCAGCGGAGGGTGGTACGGCCGGATGGAAAAGTGGCGTGCCATCCTCGGCGATCCACTTTCGCCCACCGGCTGGATCTAGGACTTTGCCGAAGCTGTCAGCTAGCTCGAAGGATCCGTCGGGGGCGGGCAAGGTGTCTCGGGATCGAGTATCGCCCGTCACCGATGGTACCGAGGTGGCGTAGCTGCTTTGCATGGGCTGCATGCTCAGGAGCCCGATCAGCATCGGTAGAAGACACAAGATACTGGCAGGAAGAGGATGACTTCTTCTCATGGGTATTTCTCCTCGTATGATAAGCCTGGAAAGGTGTGGTGTACGCCAAGGATAATGTGGATGCATTCAGAGCTGGTTAGGTGGGCAGTTTTGTTTCTCTGTGTTGCATCAGCAGATGACTTGAAAGAAAAGAGTGTTGCCCAACCGCCGGAGGACGTGAAAGAAAGCTCGTTGCGCATACAGTCATCGTCTCGGGGGCGTTACGCCGAGACCGATGCTCCGAGCAGCCAAAGGCATGCACCAGCAGACAAAGAGACAGCCGATCGCGCGGCGGTAGGCCCACCGAACTAT
Source organism: Anaerolineae bacterium (assembly GCA_050116355.1). Taxonomy (GTDB): domain Bacteria; phylum Chloroflexota; class Anaerolineae; order JAAYZQ01; family JAAYZQ01; genus JASFOV01. The sequence goes on along the minus strand of JASFOV010000394.1, from coordinate 2,470 downwards.
CGGCTGTTGCACTTACATGATATTGCCCCCGACGATCTACGAAAGCACGAAAACTACGGTGACGAGGCGGCGACATTGCTCCTCATCTATGCATCCAGAGTATACACCCCAGCGCGGGGGATGTCAAGCCGGCAGCGTGAGTCAAGAGTCATTCTGCCTTGTGCTTGGGGCCAATCTGTGCTATAATGTTCTTAGTAGTTGGATAGCTGTATCCTTTTTCGTCTTCTGACCCAAGGGTGACGAATGATGTCTTATTGACAGCCGGTTTCGAAGCGAGGCACACTGCCTAGCGGAGGATCGGCTGTCTTGCATTCTCCGCTTCTGGACGCTGGGGTACGGACCCTGTACGCAGTCGCTTTCGGCGGGGCGAAGAAAATGTATACCAAACTCATCAGTGCTGGGCAGGCTGAACCGAGACGTAATCCTCCTCTGGCTGACCGAGCAAGACGAAGGTGATATAGGACCTCGAGTCCATGTCGCGACCGTGGAAGAAGTCAGAGCTCGGCAGGGGCGAGATGAGCTTCAGCAACCTTGAAGAACAATAGGAAGCGAATGGGCTGTGGCGGCACTTGCGAGCCAGGTCGGCAACCATGGCACGGAATTGAGGGTGGAGAGGATGGTGCCTCTACACCCGCTGTTGATCTCTAGAGGGAAAAGCGTTTCCATTGGCGCTGACCGAGGGCGACGATGTGCTACCTGCCTTCTGTGGAAAGGAGGTGGAATTCCTGGCAATCTGGGGTGATGAAGTGCTTGACTCTGTTCCCGGCGATTCTGAGACGACCGAGATCTTGCTCCAGGAGTCTGGATATTCCGGTGGCCATGGCAGCCTGTGGCTCTATCCGGAGGGAGACAAGCAGGTGGCGGCCACGGCCTAGACCCTGGCAGGCGACCTAGCCACGCTGGGAATCACAGTCAAGGTCTTACTGGCGGACGAATCGGCCTTGCCAACGGCTCCGACACCCCTGCTGGTGACGGCTGTCGGTCAGCAGCCAATCCTTTGGTTGCTGTGGCGCTAGGATGAGACAACAGCTTTGCATGTGACTACCCGCCAAGCACCAACGAGGATCTCTTAAGGAGAGTGCCATGAAATCAGATCTCATTGATAAAGGTTCTGTTGAGGGAGGCGATGTAAAAGCAGTTCAAAGCGATACGACACGAGCTCAACGCGCTTCCCGAACCAGCCAGCACGAGTTGATCAAGAAGCTCCAGCTCGCACCGTCTCGGAGCAGAAGCCCAGATGCTGTGCCTATGTCCAAGCTGAAAGAAGTGGCAACCCATCATGCCAAAACCATCTGGGGCCAGGATATTGCCTGTGGCGAGCCTCTTCAACTCCTCGACGCAGACACCGAACCGGTCGCTTACGCATTTCCCTGTGCCATCGGATCCCGCGAGATTCCCACGACGGAAGAGCTACTCCGGCACTTTAGCCAGCTAATAAGGACTGCAGATGCAATGGATAGTCTGGATGCAGAGGGTCTTGCCCCCATTCCATACTCCGTAAAGGAAGAAGCCAGGCACTATGGAACGATCTATGTCTCTGCGAAGAGGACGGATTATCCAGTGACCCGGGTCAGCTATGGATTGCACCCCTACTTCTACCGGGGCGAAGAAGCTCTGTCACGCATTGGAGGTCGGGAGGCTAAGTTATCCAGCCTGCGCTATGTTCCGCCCTACGAGTTCTTTGAAATTCAGGCGCGGGATTCCGTCTCCCTGTTACATACCGACACGCTCCTGAACGACGCAGAACTGCGTGATGCAACGCCTAGACAAGCGGTTCCTCGTGAAAGCGCCGCCACAGCGGCACCCGCGCTGGACAGGGTTGCACAAGTGGAGCACGCATGGGAGGCCTATGCCCAAACTGAATTGCCAGATCGGCCCCGCTCACCACTACCGGTACCATCTCCAAACTACGAGTTCCTAATTCGAGGCTGGGAACGAATGCCAGCCATCAACTGGACGCGATGGTGCGAACCCACAGCAGCATGCATGGTCTTCTCCTTCTGGGATCATTACGTTCCTGTGCCCGGTATCGGTACCAACGTCGGGTACGAGAGGATTGTCGATTACTGGTACGATCATCCATCAAACGGCAACAATGTGCCCGATATCATGGATCCGATCGCAGACGGCCCCAATATCGACGTGGCAAATGTCCTGAAGGGCTACAACTGGAGCGTCGACAAAGTTTGGGGCCATCCGAGCAATAATTGGGCCTGGAATGAGCTCGTTGCGCATCTCCACCAGCATCGCCCTTTGGTGTGGCAAGTGCATGCCCCTGGCTTCGATCACGCAGTAGCTGCTTTCGGCTATCGCGTTGCCTTTGGACAAAAGTATGTTGTCCTGTACACGACCTGGAGCGATGATCCGGCTCTCGCGCGGGCCGAGTGGCTATACAATGAATACGCAGGAAACCAGATGTCTACCGTAGAGGTCGACCGCTATGTGCCTGGAGGTAAAGAACTCCATCGAA
>JASFOV010000393.1:0-4901 GCA_050116355.1 Anaerolineae bacterium | reverse complement strand
GGAGCTTAGCAAAGGAGCAGCCTACCAGCCGCAGGATCCGTATGAGGTTGGACAGCAGATCATCTTTCCCGCTCTGGACTATGTACTTGGTACGGTTACTGGCACTCGCGAGGGATGGAATCCCGAGTACGGCAAGTTCACAGTCATCGAGGTCCAGTTTGAAGATGAAGAGGATGTGCGTGAGTTTGCCTCTGAGCTGGAGGGAGATCATGTCCTCAATCATGCGGCCAGTGAAGGTGCGCTCCTGGGGAGTGCCAGTCTCCTCTCGCCTGCCGAGTTGTACGAGCCCTACGGCGAGATTGTCGAGGACGAGATCGTTGAGGCGTTGACACATCGCCCCGAGTTCATCCCCTTTGGAGATGAGTGGTTCTTGAAGGACCTACTGGTTGAGATTTCGAATGGTCACTTGCACCTAGCCGAAGCTCTGATCGAGATCAAATCGATGCCGATACCGACGGCCGACTTTTTGCCCGATTTGGACCTGCCAGCCGAGGTTTCAGAGGAGATCCGAATCCTGTCGCTGAACGGAGCATTGCAGGCCGACCCACGTTTCGACAATGTGGGGGACGGCGGCCGGGACATTTGGTTCTTGCGGCGTATGACGCCCGAAGCGGTGGTGGAGCCGCCGCTGGAGCTACAACTGGCGTCGAAAGACTATGACAGGCAGGCCATTGATCAGGAGCTGTTGTTGATCGAGCGGGAGATCGATGATGAAGGCAGTGGCGAAGAGGCAATGGGCACGAGCCGTCCCCTGTACCGTACGACCATGACCCTGATCTACCCGCATTGGCGAGTGGGTACCTTACCGCTGACGATCCGGACGCGGGGCCTATTCCCGACAGCAAGCACGCACCATACCCCGATCGTGCTGGTGGATGGCAAATCCGGAGAGCCGATGCAGGGCTGGGTCGTGCACGCGGAGCGATTCGTACACGGGCTCAAGGACTGGTACGAGGAGCACAAATTGCCGGTGGGCGCCTTCATCAAGTTGGAGCGCACCCGGGACCCGCGGGTGATCCGCGTTGATTTCGAGGAGCGCCGCCTGAAGCATTTGTGGATCAAAACCGCTTCGGTCAAGGATGGCAAACTGGAGTTCCATCTGCGCAAACTGCCTGTTGCCTGCGAGTTCGATGACCAGATCACCATCAGTGAGGTCGACCAGGCGGAAATCGACCAACTGCGAGACAAGATCCAGGGATCGGGTGCGAGCCTCTTTGACATCATGACGATGATCATGCCCGAGCTGGTCCAGCTCAGCCCGCAGGGAACGGTACATGCCAAAGCGATCTATAGCGCAGTCAATGTGGTGAAGCGTATGGCGCCCGGTCCGATTTTCGCCCAGCTTTCGGAAAAACCCTGCTTTGTGTCCATGGGCGGGGGGTACTGGACTTTCGACGAGGCGCTGCTAACAGCCTAATCGGACGCAAGGGGATACATCGATGCCAAAGTGGGTAAAGCCGACGGTTGATACCAAGTTTCACATAGACTTTGATTGGTGGGAGGAAGAGGACCGCAATTTCCGGGTCCACTTGTTGAGCCACCTCTGCCAGGATTGCCAGGAGCGGTTCCAGGACTACAAGGATGCCGAACTCGTCGATTGGGTCGACGATACGACGGCAGAGGTCACCCAAGTGGACGGTCTGTGGCATTCGCTGCGGACTTGTTGCAGCAAGAAACCTGATTATATCGGTGAATTGACGCCACTGACGACAGCCATTTTCCGTGTGTTCTTGGCCAATGGCAACGAGCCGCTATCGGCAGAGGAACTGGCGATTGAGGTGCAGCGTCCGGCAGATACGATCCTGCGGACGATCGGCGGGCTCCGCGTCTATAACGGCATCAAGCCGGTTTGGGGACAGCGCAGCCGCCGCGGACCACGGCCCAAGGGCGCGCCAAAACCGCACTGAGCGGGTTCACACCTGGACTCGCAGGGTCCTCGGCAGAAGAGGCGACCGACATCGGTCGCCTTTGTTGTTGGTGGGATATGGCGACCTGGAGGTCGACGACGGCCGACCTCCCTCTTCCAAAAGCGCTGCTACTGGGGTTCGGAGGAGAGGAAGCGAGGGAACAGACGGTGGAGCAGCCGGCGCAACAAGCGGAGGGGGGCGGGAACCCGATGGTGGCGTGCAAAGTCGTCCACGGCCTGTTGGGCCTGCTCCATGCTACCATAGCGCATTTGTAGCCGGGCTTGGTTGGAGGTGATCCACAAGTATAGATCGGCTTCGGTACGCCCTGGAAAGTGGCGCAGAATGCCCGAGTCCTGGATGCGCTTCACGACAGGCGTATAGACCGTCTGGTACCAATCGGCGGCGGCCTCCGCCAGGGAAGGGTACTGACGGGAGCGCAAGCCCATATAGAACTGGCGGATCTCGATGTGCTGCAATATCTCATGGTAGCCGCCGGCTCGAGTCAGTTCGATCTCTTGCTCAGGGCAGAGCTGATCCAGCGAAGTCTTTTCCAGGAGCTGGCGGTAGCCGGCCTTCAAGATGAGGTCGTCGGGCGAGGTATCGGGCTGCAGGTTCACCCGAGTTGGAATCTCCAAGACGCGCGCCAAAATGGTCTTGTGGTTGCGGGCGCGGGCCACGGACACGCGGTGATTTCCATCACGTACAAAGTAGACGTCGCCGACTTGGAAGACGTCGATGGGCGGGAGCCTGCCCTTGCCCTGCAGTCGCTCGATGCGGGTCCAGCGGCTGGGATCGATGTTGGACCGGGGCAGGAAAGCGCGTGTGAAGTCACGGTAACGCCCCACCGAGCCTACGATGCGCTCCAGGGGAATCTCCTGCAGCGTGGCATCCTGGGTGGGCTCGGCCAGGTTCAATTCCGTGCGGACCTGCTCAAAGGAAAGCAAGTCATCGGAGCGTCCCGAGAGCTCGGCCAGGACATCCTGCATGAAGGCGCGCCGGCGCGCCGTGTTGAACACCTCGTTTGATTCGGAATCCACCTTATCTCCAGGCAGGATTGTCATGATCATCGATCCCGGTGCAGACTGTGCTGGTGGCCCAGCTCTGAGCTTGGGCTCGCCGCATGTGGGTGGATTATAGCAGGCGCCTACGGGGCAGGCAAACCTGGGACTGGTAGTGGCTCACATTCTAGAGATGGTATCTGGGGCTCAGGCTGCAAAGTAGCTGGCCAGAATCACACACACGCCCCCCCACGTCGCCGCCAGCAAGAGCACCATGACAGCGACAGCTATCTTTTTGGGGCGACTCAGGTGGCGGAATGCTTCGATAAGGGTATCCATGGCTAGGCCTCTCGATCTACGATGTCGGGGGAGCCTGGAAAGGCAGGGATCTCGCCATCCAGTTCCAAAGGCGGCAGATCATCCAAGCGGGATAGGCCAAACTGCTGCAGGAACTCGAAGGTGGTACCATAGATGATGGGGCGTCCGGCCTGCTCGAGGCGTCCCACCTCTTCGATCAGCCCACGATTGACGAGGGTGCGCAACACGCTATCGGAGTTGACGCCCCGGATGTCCTCGATTTGGGCCCGTGTCACAGGCTGGCGATAGGCGACAATAGCCAGCGTTTCGAGGGCCGCCGGCGACAGGCGTCCGGTCAACTCCAGGCCCAAGAACCGTTGAATGTAAGGTGAAGCCTCGGGCGCGGTGACAATCTGGACGCGCTGGCGTTTCTGTTGTATCCGCAGACCCCGGGTCTGGTATTCCTGTTGCAACTCGACCAGGGCTCCCTCGACCTCCGGCAGGTCAATCTCCAAGATCGTGGCCAGACGGTCTACGGGCACCGCTTCATCAGCCACAAAGAGCAAGCTCTCGAGCAAGGCGCTTGCGGGCAAGGGCAGTGGCCGTGGGTCACTCTGTTGTTCTTGATCGCCAACCATTTCTTATGATTCGCCCCTTGTGCGGTGATGTGCTATAATGGCCCGGTTCGGGGAGGCGTCTCCCCTGATAGAATGCTCGGGCACGATGTCCTTGGATTCGGATCCCACTTATAGGAGGCTGTGTCGCTATGCAACGGCGACCGTTGTCAGTACGATTGTTGATCCCGTTGGTGCTGTTGATCGGCTTGGCCTGTGGGCCCTGCAATTTGCTGTCGGGCGAGATGCCCACACCCGCCCATCCGATAGCTATCTCAACCGAGGCCGCCGGTCAGCTAGAGTCCCGGATCCAACAGAACTTGGGCGGAGAACCGGGCAAGCAATTCATTCTACGGGTCACGGATGCAGAGATCACCTCACTACTGGCTACTGAGCTGGCCCGCTACGATGAATCGCCTGTGAGTGAACCGCAAATCTGGTTCAGCGGGGGCAACATCCACGGCGTGGGCAAGCTAGTCAATGTGTTGCCGGTAGAGACCGAGTTCTATGTCGTCGCTTCAGCTCGCATTGTTGATGGCAAGATCGCCATCGAGATTCTGGAGTTCACCGCAGGTGCGATGCCCGTTCCGGAGAGTCTCTTGAGCACAATCTCGCAGAGCATCAACGAGACCGTCGAAGATGTACAAGTCGACGTGCGGGTCACCGCCCTCGAAATCCTGGAAGGTGAGGCCATAATCCAGGGCGTGCGCAACTAACCCGGCAAGCAGCGTACGACCTCGGCGGCTTGGACCACCACCGAGGTCGCCTGAGTACACGCCCTCTATTCGCTTGGATAGGGGGCGTGTTTGATCTTGACCTGAACCTTTCCCAGTTTGAGACCCATGCGCTCACCCACGACTTCACGGGTGACCTCCAGGACCTCTTCAGTCTTCATTGGCACATCAATGTCCGGGGAGGTCTCAAGGAGGAGTTCGATGTCCACACCGCGAGAGCGTCCAGTGATCCGGGGTGCAACTTTGATGACATCCGGCAGCTGGTCAAGGTTGTAGGCCAGCCGCTGTTCGATCGAGTCGGTGGTGATATGGGCTTCGCCGCCAGCCAGTTTTTCGACGCGAATAGTTTGC
>JASFOV010000392.1:0-4904 GCA_050116355.1 Anaerolineae bacterium | reverse complement strand
CACAATAACGGCGTACGAGCTCGACGGCTTCGGACGTGACGGTCTCGGGTCTCACTTCGGAGGGAAAGGTGCCAAAGTAGACCTGTTCCTTGCCGACCAAAGCGGCCATTTCCCGGAGCAGCCGTTCGATGGCATCCAAGTTGACAGTGCGACCGCCATCCGGCGATTGGTAGGCAAAGGCGTTGGGTGTGACGAAGCGCAGGTAGCTATAGCCGTGCTCCATGGCCTGCTGCACCCAATACACGACCCGCTCGACCGAGCGATGGCGCATGCGACCGCCAAACAGGTATGAGGTCTGGCAGAAGGCGCAGGCGCAGGGACAGCCACGGGTGATCTCGATGGGGCCAAAGCGGCGGTGGGCGATGCCCAGCGGCGGATAGGCGTCCAGATCCACCGACCGGGCACGAGGGCCCTGGACCAACTGGCCTGTGGGAGAGAGTGTGGCGACACCGGGCAGGCAGTGTGGTGGTTCATCAGCTAAGATGCGCTGCAATAGGGCGGGTAGCGCTTCTTCGCCTTCCCCGATCACGACGGCGTCCGCGCCCAAGCCTAGTACCTCTGCGGGTCGGGCCGACGGGTGCGGCCCGCCGGCGACGACAAAGGGCCGGTGGCTCATGGTACGAATGTGTTCCATCAGGGCGGTGGTTGCGGGCATGTCGGCTGTGGTAAAGGAAAGGGCGATGACCAGAGGATTGGCGGAGGTTGCCAGGGCGTCCAGGCGGGATGGCAAGCGATCGTCGTGCCAGAAAAAGCGCAGCGGCAGCGAGCGGGTGCGCGGATCAGCTTCTAGGGCGCCAGTCAGCGCCGCGATGCTGTTCAGGTTGTGCTTGTTGGCGACAAAGACCAGGGTAGGCATAATGACCCCATTATAGCAGGGGGCTGGGGCCTGTCAAAGTCGCCGTCCCGCCGGTGGCAGGATCAAAGCTAGACGCGGACCGGCAAGATGGGCCGGGGATTTACCCCGGGTCAGGGGTGCTGTCCTCTGTCTGGGGTGAAAACTGGCTCTGGTGCCTGTTCGTCCGCCGGAGGAAGGATGAAGGACACCGTTGTGCCCGCACTCTCTTGACTTTCGGCCCAAATGCGACCACCATGAGCTTCGACTAGGCTCTTGGCGATGGCCAGTCCGAGGCCCGTACCAGACCCATCCTCGCGGGTGCGAGCCGGGTCGCCGCGCCAGAAGCGATCGAAGATGCGCGGCAAATCCCCGGCCGGGATCCCTTGGCCGGTGTCCTGGACCCATAGCCGTATTGCAGGCAAGCCTTGATCGCGAGTTACCGGCGATGCACCCAGGATCACGCGGCCGCCCGGCGGCGTGTAGTGGAGGGCATTGGACACCAGGTTGCCCAGCACTTGTCCCAGACGTTGGGGGTCGGCAAACAGAGGGGGCAGCGCGTGTTCCACATCCAGTGCGATCTGCAGGCCGGCTTCCTGTGCCTGGGGATCGAACCCATCGCGGACGTCACAGAGGAGCTGGGGCACATTCAGGATTTGGCGGTCCAAGGGCAGTTGGCCTGCCTCGGCCAGGGTGAGCAAGCGCAGATCCTCGACCAAGCGGCTGAGTTTTTGCGTCTCGTCCAGCAGCAGGTCCAGGTGGTCGGGTGAGATTTCGTACACCCCATCGCGCAGGCCTTCTAGGTTGCCCTGGATCACGGTCAGGGGGGTACGCAGTTCGTGGGCGATGTCGGCCAGGAGGGCGCGTCGCTGCTGGTCGGCGGCCTCGAGTGCTTCGGCCATGCGGTTGAAGGATCGGGCAAAGTGCCGGAACTCGGGACCACCGGCCACAGGCACCCGTGCGGACAGATCGCCCTGGGCGAGCGCGTCGGCGGTCCTCATCGTTTCGCTAAGGGGATCGGTAAAACGCCTGGCAGCCGAGCGGCCGACGTGACGGAGGATGAGGGCGAGGACAAAGGCAAGCCCCAGTAGAATCAAGATCCAACGCAAGGGAGAGGCTGGGCTGCCGGTGGGGATAGAGTCTGGCGGAAGCGGGCGCTGCTGAAGGAATAGCACGGCTGCCGCACCCAGCATGGCCATGACGCCGCAGCCCAGTAGCACCAGCAAACCAAAGGCCAGGACAAAGCGAAAGAAGAGCAACCCTCCACTGGCATGCCGCTGCCCGGCGCCTTTGCGGTGCCTGAGCCAAGGAGGCAGGGGTGGTCCGTCTGCCCACTCCCCGTTCTCGTGCCAGGACCACGGCGGGCCATCCTTGTCCCATTTTTCCCTACGATGCTCGTGCCATTGGGCCCTTTTGCTCACGGAGGCCTCACTTAGCGGTCTGCCAGACGGTAGCCGATGCCATAGACGGTCTGGATGTAGCGGGGATGCCGAGGGTCGGGTTCGATCTTGCGCCGGATGTTTTTGATATGAGAATCCACACTGCGATCGTAACCGTCGAAGGAGACCCCGTGAACTGCCTCCAACAGTTGCTCGCGGCTGAAGATGCGGCCCGGTTGCCGGGCCAGGGCGGCCAAGAATTGGAACTCGGTGCCCGTCAACTCCACCGGGTGGCCGGCCACGGTGACCTCGAGTGAATCGGTGTCCAGTTCGATCTCGCCAGCGCGGATGATGCTCGGCGGTCCCATCTGGCCGTCAACACGGCGCAACGTGGCGCGGATGCGGGCGACAAGTTCACGCGGGCTGAAGGGTTTGGTGATATAATCATCAGCGCCCAGCTCCAGGCCGACGATACGGTCCGTTTCCTCCACTCGGGCGGTGAGCATGATGATGGGCACGTCACTCTCCTGGCGCAAGCGGCGGCATACGTCAAGACCATCGACGCCGGGGAGCATGAGGTCAAGTACAATGAGATCGGGTTGCTCGATGCGGGCCAGGGTCAGCGCGGTCTCTCCGTCGCGGGCAGTGAGCACGGCGAAGCCGGCGCGCTCCAAATAGTCGCGCACCAGCTTCAGAATGCGGGCTTCATCGTCGACAACGAGGATGGTCTGGGCCATCTTCCTCCTCGCCGGGTTGGCGATCAGGCACCAGGTGGCCCGACGCGCAGCAGGAGCACGGACTGGTCGTCCCGGCAATCCACAGTCCAGTACGGATGGGACTGCGCGGCGCGAAAGAGATCGCGGTCCCGCTCGCTATCTACCAAAAGGAATTCGACTTGATAGGTATCCAACATGGCTAGCCACCCGGTGTGATGATCGCTGGGCAGAATCTGGGTTTGCTCCTGTGTCATGAGAACGGCCCTCCAAGCACCCGGCAGTTCTCCGCCGGGTGCCCCTGGCCACGGCTATTCCTGCGGACCGCTATAGTCAGTCTCGGATGGGTCTGACCCGGCGTCTTCCGGTTCATCTTCGGTCTTCCAGGGTTGGCCGTGAGCGTGCCAGGCCCAAGGTCCGTGCCATGGATGGGATCTGTGTGAGCTCTCCGGGCCGCAGGGCGGTCTCGGTCCAACGTGCGCCCATCCATGCCGCGGTCCCCAGAACAGCCGCCTGACCAAGCCGAGAAGCAGAAGCAGGATCAGGCCCAGGAAGGCGACTTTGAAGAGAAAGCCAACCGCGCCAAAGATGAAACTGAACGGGCCAGTGTAAGCGCGGCTGCCCAAGCCAGACGATGCCGGGCCGGCGTTGTAGATTGGCGGTGGGGCGGCTCCCTCTTCGCTGGTTGGTGGTAGCAGGTACACGGTCGACGACCGGGCGCCGATGGAGGCCATTGCCCCCAACCCACACAAGGCAACGCACATAAATGGGATGACCACAGCGGCCACTCCGATCCACAGCTTGTTCCTTCGAAATTGCTCGTCCATCTGAACCTCCTCTATCGATGATTTTCAATCCAAGGATAGCAAGCAACTGTGGAGGAATTATGGACGATCTGGGCAGAGATTGTGGATGTTCGAGCTAAGCCAAGGGACGTCGCCGGCCGTTTGCACCGATCATGGCACCGGCGGGTCGCCCTCTTCTGTGTCCGTGGCATCGGCCGCGGCGGCGGCCACGGCCCAACTGACGACGCCCCACGAGCCGCCACCGAGCAGAATGCCCAGCAACAACGACCGGGCCGTCAAGGGAGCCAGATTACCGGTCAATAGGCCGGTAACGGTTAGTACTGCTCCGATCAGTCCGAACCCCAGGCCGATCTTGACCGGCCCGGACAGCGCGCGCCAGCGCAGCTTCATGCCTCACTCTCCTCTTGCCAGAGCTGCCCGGTCCGTCCCCGGGCCAGGAGCTGGGCCAGCTCGTCAGGCCCAGCCTCGAGGATGCGGCCGGGGATGGCCAGGTGGTAGCCCGCGGCCTCAAAGTTGGCTTCCATCCGGGCCTGCATGGTCTCCGGATCGTTGACCGCATCGGCCTGGCGCGAGCGGTGGTGAAAGCGGGCCTGGGCCACCAGGCCGGATAGGTCATCAAAGACCAGCGCGCACCCCTCGCGCCGGTTTACTTCGTGGACGGCAATGCCCACGATCTTGTCCCAGGGCACAAACAGATCATAGGTCGGGGTATAGAGGGTCAGCTGTGCCGGGGTGAGAGCTACGTGCCAGGGCGAACGCATGGTTTGGATGATGGCCAGGGCGCTGCCGCCAAAGGCCAACAAGCCCAGAATGCCAAACAGGATCAGGGACCAGCTGACGTCGGGCCGGCCTGGTTGTAGACCGAGGATGACCAAGATGGCGCTGATTGGAATGAAAAAAACGACGATGACCAGCGCCCAGAAACCCCGTTGCCGGTTTTTCTCAACGATGATCGGTTCCTGATTGGGGCTCACGATACCTCCTGGAGGCCTGGTGTCCTGGCCCATAGCTTGCCGGCCAGGTCACGGGCGCGGGTCATGATGTCTGCTTCGTCGAGCGTTAGCAGCTGCCGGTTGCGCATCAACACCTGGCCGCCGACCATGGTGGTGTCCACCGCTGTGCCATCGATGCCAAAGATGATGTGCCATGGCAAATTCTCGGCGGCAAGGGGCGT
>JASFOV010000391.1:0-4917 GCA_050116355.1 Anaerolineae bacterium | reverse complement strand
ATATTCCTTTACTTCGCCGTTCCCGATCCGCAACCGGGCCGGCTCCATATCCTCCCAGGCCGGGATCGTATCCCACACGATGCCGGGCACCTTGTCCCAGATGTCGGTACCGGTGTATTGCCACATCGTAGTGATCAGCCGGATCTGCTGGTCATCAGAGAGCAGGAAGTTGATCACCTCATAGACGACCGGTTTGTACTCCTCCGGAATGCCAGCTGGTACGATCAGGTATCCATCGGAACCGGCAGCCATGCCTTCCGACAGGAAGCCACCTTTGATGGTCGGCGGCATAGTGCCCTGGTGGCGGGACCACAGCGAGTAGTCCAGCGCGTAGAAGCTGATCCAAGTGTCGCCGGCGTTAAAGTCTTCGAACATGTTGGGCGGCTCGGCTGGCAGCGGCTGCTTGGCAAAGGTGTAGAAATCCTGCAAAGTGGCCCAGGCATCCTGCCACTCTTGTGTCTGTTGAAGTTCCTCCAGCGGGATGGCGTTGCCTTCCTCGTCAACCATGTCGACGTACGCATTCAAGAAGCTGTAGGGGATCCGGTACGAAGATCCGGATTTGGCATCCGGTCGGACGATGCCGATGTGCCCCTCCCACTCCGCGCGCCGATCGTAGAACTCCTGCCAGGAGGTAGGCGGATCCTGGATGTACTCCGAATTGTAGATCAGGGCGTACTGGCTGCGCCAATACAACGCGCCTTTGCCCTCAATGTCGGCGCCCAACACGGTCTCTAGGTATGCTTCGGGGCACTTCTCGATATTGGGAATGACGTCCACCCTGTCCGGGTATAGCGTCTCCAACTCGATGCCCTCGCCCAAGGCGTTGGGGATCGTCCCAGGCTTGACGAAAAGCAGGTGCGCATCCCCCTCGCCCGGCTGCCAAGCCTTCATGCGCTCAAGTGTCTCGGCCTCACCCGAGACGACATAGTCGACTGTGATCCCCAATTGCTCCTCGATGGCTGGGATCACTTGCTGTTGCCAATACCACTGGAAGTTGGCACCGGAGTTGGTGTCCACGATGGTGATCTGTGTCGGCCGTTCCACGACGGGCTCCGGTGTGGCCGTGATCACCTTCTCCACCTCTTCTGTGACAACTTTCGTGACTTCGACCTCGACCTCTTTCTCTTCGGTGATGACAACCGTCTCTTTTTCGGTGACCACCACCGTCTCTCTGACGACTTGGGGTTCCGGGGTGGGTCCACAGGCAGCCAGCACCAGAGACAGTATCGTCACCAACCCGGCTAGGATCAGAACCTTCTTGTTCACTGCTCTCCTCCTTGTCCTTTGAGCAAAACCTAGAATCTACGCCACATCCAGTACATCCAGCGAAATTCGTGACTCTCTGACCACCTCCTTCATATCCTCTGCATGACAGATGCGTAGGTCTGCAACCGTCTCCGCGACGCGACTATAGATCACTGTACCGCGCAGCGCCATCCCTCATCTGACTGCCGTGAAGCGATCCGGCACTGCCACAGCGCAGGCGATAATCACATCTCCACGCAACCCGATCTGACGCAGGACTCGCACCAGCGCCCGGTAACCGATGTGGCCGCATCCCGTCAACCGTCGATTAGAATCAGTCACAGTATCAAAAAGAGACGGTCCCCTGCCTGCAGAACATTAGCGGCAGGATCCGCCTCTCCGATGGTCATTCGCTATGCGACTAGAGGGCCCCCGACGTTGGCGGCACCGATCTGCTTCACAAGTATTGCGACCTGTGCTGCCGTGTTCCAACAGCGCACACTCCTCGACACGCTGGCACGGTGGACGATCACCTTGCAAACCTAGATTGTCCAAGCCCGCCTCAGCCACCAGAGGGGCCGCGGTAGGTGCCAGTTCTTGGTCGAAGCGCCAGTTGTAGGCACCGAACCTCATAGCTGCCTCACACGCTATAACGTCTCTGAACCGATCTCCGAGCATCCTCGCCCGGTCTATTCACTTTACCAAAACAATACCGAGTGCCACAGCTACGGCAACTATGGCTAGTTCATTGTATCACAAGGCAGCCGGTATTGTCAACTCAGCGTATTCGCTCCCAGCAACTCTTGCTGCAATCACCCCATCTTTGGTCCCGGCTTGCTCGAGCTTTAGCCAAGAGGTGTCCTGCCGGCAAGCCTGTTTGGAGCCTGGCTGACCAGGACGCCACACGTCGCAAAAGTCTATGGGAGGGGCGTCGATGACAGTGCCGAGGCAATTCCTACAGACTTACGCACCGTCATCACATTATACCCCTACCGCAACCACCGAAAGTGTGATATAATGGGTGCGGAGGGCAGACCATGTGTGGCACACTGCCGATGAAATGGGCGTTCCTTGCTATGCTGGTCGTGGCAGCGGGGGCCACTTCCTGTGGCCTTGCCCATGCCCCTACGCCCGAAACGACTCGCGCGCCAGCCGCCATCCCCCTCCCCACCCCCAATTTGGATGGCCCGCTGTCGCTGGAAAGAGCGATCAGCCAGCGGCGATCGGTCCGGGCTTTCCAAGATACACCCCTCACGGAAGCAGAGCTGGGTCAACTGCTGTGGGCCGCGCAAGGGATCACCCATCCACGCGGATTCCGCACAGCACCTTCAGCGGGCGCACTCTACCCGCTGGAGCTCTATGTGGTGACGGCCGAAGGGATCCATCATTACACAGCGCGGGACCACACGCTGCGGACAGTGAGCCACCAGCCAGCCCAGAGCGCTCTGCACGAAGCGGCGCTCGGCCAGGATGCTGTACGCACGGCCCCGGCCGTGATCGTTATCACCGCCGTCTATGAACGGACGGCCCAGAAGTATGGGGACCAGCGAAGTCCCCGTTATGTCCATATGGAGGCAGGCCACGCCGCCCAGAACCTTTTGCTGGAAGCGGTGGCTCTGAATTTGGGCGCAGTACCGGTCGGCGCCTTTCACGATGAGGAGGTACAAGCGGCGCTGGCGCTGCCTAGTGACCACGAGCCGCTGTACCTGATTCCGGTCGGCCATCCGCGTGATGGGGACCAGTAGCCGCAAAGGAGGCAAGTGATGGAGAAAGCGAGTCCGTATGCCGCCAAGCCCTGGCTCCACTTCTACGACAAGGACGTCCCTGCCCACATCGACTATCCTCCCGTACCACTCGACCAGCTGTTGGCCACGTCAGCGGCCAAGTACCCGGAGAATCCGGCCCTGATCTTTGGCGCCCGTGTGGGAAGCCGTATCATGGATCAGGTGCTGAGCTACCGCCAGCTAGAGGCCGCCGTCAACCGGCTGGCAGCATCCCTACAGGAGATGGGCGTTGAGAAAGGCGATCGGGTGGCCATCGTCGCGCCCAATAGCCCCCAATTCGTCATCGCCTTCTATGGCATTCTGCGGGCCGGGGGCACTGTCGTGCCCTGCAACTTTATGTACACGGCCGAGGAACTGTCCCACCAGTTGGCAGACGCCGGCGCCGAAATCGCCATCGTGCTCAGCTCGTTCTACCAGCGTGTTCATAGCATACGAGGTGAGACGCGGCTACGGCACATCATCGTGACCAACGTAAAAGAGTATTTTCCTCTGCTCCTGCGCTGGCTCTTCACGTTGGCCAAAGAGAAGAAAGAGGGTCACTGGGTCGAATTGGCCTCGAACCAAGACCGGTGGCTACAAACGATCCTCAGCCAGGACGCTGCTCCCCAGCCCGCAGAGACAGGTCCGCAGGATACGGCCTGCCTGTTGTACACAGGAGGCACCACTGGAATCCCCAAAGGAGCGGAGCTGACCCACAGGAACTTGGTGTCCAACGCAGTCGCCGGCAAAGCCTGGTCCCACTTCCGCGAAGGACAGGAGATTTCGATCGGGGCGCTGCCCTTCTTCCACTCCTATGGCATGACCGCTGCGATGAATATGCCTCTGGCCGGCGCCGGCGCCATCATCCTCATCCCTGACCCGCGCGATGTGCTGCACGTCATGGGCTCGATCAGCAAGCACCGGGCCACCTTCTACTGTGCCGTACCGACCAGCTATGTGCGCATCAACAATCACCCCCAAGTTGAGGAATTTGATCTGGGCTCGATCCTGGTCTGCCTCAGCGGCGCGGCGCCGCTGCCTTCCGAGGTACAGGAACGATTCCAGGCGCTGACTGGCGCCACATTGGTGGAAGCCTACGGGCTGACAGAAACCAGCCCGGCCACCCATGTCAATCCCCTGGAGCGAAACCGGATTGGCACCATCGGGCTTCCCTGGCCCGACACCGACGCCCGTATCGTGGACGTGGATAGCGGCGAGACCGAGATGCCGGTCGGTGACATCGGGGAATTGATCATCCAGGGGCCACAAGTGATGAAGGGCTACTGGCGCCGACCGACCGAGACAGCCAACGTACTACGCGAGCATCCCGACCTGGCCCCCGGCCGCTGGCTCCACACGGGTGACATCGCCCGCATGGACGCAGAGGGGTACTTCCAGATCGTAGACCGCAAAAAGGATATGATCATTTGCGGAGGGTATAACGTCTATCCTCGCGACGTAGAAGATGTCTTGTACCTGCATCCAGCGGTCGAACAAGCAGGCGTAATCGGCATCCCCGACGAATACCGCGGCGAGACGGTCAAGGCCTTTGTCGTTCTCAAGGCGGGGATGACCGCCACCGAGGAGGAACTGATCGCCTTCTGCCAGGAGCACCTGGCCAAATACAAAGTACCGACCGCCATTCAGTTTCGCGACAGCCTGCCGACATCGGCCGTGGGCAAGGTGTTACGCCGGGAGCTGGCCCGCGGCTGAAACTGGGGGACAGCCCAAGGGCATGCCACAAGCGTCCCAGGCCGGTGTGCGGCCTGGGACGCCTTCGTCCTGACAGCTTGCATCTCGCTGCGACATCCGCTATACTTGCAGCTGGATGGCAGCCAAGCCCTGCGGAGACGGCCCATCCCAAACTTGAGGACAGGGGCAAGGAGCGAACGTGAAGCAGAGACACTTT
>JASFOV010000390.1:0-4918 GCA_050116355.1 Anaerolineae bacterium | reverse complement strand
CAAGCGCGCGCGAGCTTCTTGGGGGATGGCCGCGACCACCCCCAGGATATCCTGTACCGAATCGCGAAAGCCCAGCCCGTCCCGTTCGCCGTTGTAGACCAGGCTGGCCGCCCGCGACCAGGCAAACGTGATCAAGCAATTATACAAACCCCAGACATTGATCGTATGATTCAGCGCTTCATCCGGCGTCTCCACCACCAAGCTCCCCAGCTTTGCGTGCCAGGCATCCTTCAACCGCTGCAACTCGACCTCGGCTCGCGCCAGAGAGCCAAACTCAGCCACGGTCCGCTGACCAACAGTGTGGGCGTCGCCGATCCCGAGCATCACGAGCAGATCGACCCGCTCATCCGGTTGGAGGGTCAGGTCAGCCTGCAGGCTGCCACAGGCATTGTCGCCGTAGGCATCGCTGTTGGTGCACTGGCCGGCTTCCACGGCCAATGGGTTCCCGTAACCACGATAGGGTCCCAGGAACGCCTCGCGGCTGGTGTCGTAGCCCGCCAGCGGTACGCCAACCAGCGTCATCCAGGCTTGGTGGACGTCCGGTCGGGCAAGGGGGACTCTTGCCCCGGCGGTCAAGTGGTCCTCGATGGCGATCCGCAGCAGATCGCCGCTCCGTTCCCCGCGCACAATAAATAGCGAGTATTGTAGGTTGACCTGGTCCTGGCGCGTGTTCCATTGGTTGCTGAATTCACAATAGGTAAAGACCGAAATACGGCGCGGGTGGTCACTTTCATTGGTCACCCGCAGCCGCCAATATTCGAAGGTCTGCCCCAAGGGGACAAAATACGTGGTCTCACTGGCGATGCCCGCGTAGCGTGATTCGAGCACGGAGTAGGCCGTCCCGTGGCGGCAGGTGGACCGGTACTGCTCGAGGGGTTTGCCCACCGGCTGCCAAGACGCCGACCAGTAGTCGCCGCTCTCGCGATCGCGCAGGTAGACATACCGGCCTGGCTGGTCCTGGGGGATGCTGTTGAACTGCAGGCGCAGGAACCGTCCCTGGGCCGCCGACCGGTAGAAGCCATAACCCCCGGCATTGTTGGTGATAATGGCTCCGTACTCCGTCGAGCCCAAGTAGTTGCTCCACGATTGGGGCGTGTCGGGCCGGGTGATCACATACTCTTTCGCGTCGTCGTCAAAATAGCCGTATCGCATGGGCTTCTCCTGCGCAGCTGCACTGCAAATTCGAACGTTGCGTTCCCCAACCATGGTGCGACAAGCCGGCCGTTCTGTGGTATAATGGGCCCACGGACGGTCCGGCGACTAAGGAGGCGGCTCATGCAAGAAAAACAGATCCCCTCGCTGCTGCTGAACATCATGTTCAACCAGGTGATCGAACAGATGGGACGTCGCAGCCTGAACCTGCTCCTCCGTCGCGCCGGGTTGCCCCAGTACATCGATCGCACGCCGGCCCTGGACGATAGTGCCACCCTCACCGTGCAAGCCTACTCACAGCTCCTGGCCGACATCTACGACATGTTTGGCCCGCAGCCGGCTCAGTCCCTCTTCTTGCAGAGCGGCCGGTTGGCCGCGGACGAACTCCGTCGTCAGCAGCCGGCCCGCGTCCAAGTCGCCGGCACGGCGTTGAAACTACTACCCGTCAGCCGGCGCTTGCAGATCGTTCTCGACCAGCTAGCCGATCTCGACGAACAGATGTATGGCGTCCCCTATCGTCTGCACGAAGATAGCAGCGCCTTCTTCCTGAACATCACTGACTGCGTCTACTGCGCCGAGATCACCCGCCGCAGCCACGACCAGGGCGGGCCACCAGGCAAACCGGTCTGTCATCTCCCAGTCGGCATCTTGGCCGAGATGGTGGAATGGGCCACCGGGGAGCGGCACTTGATAGAAGAGATCACCTGCATCGCTCAGGGAGCGACCGCCTGCCGGTTCCGCATCGCCAAGTAGGGCCTATGTCCGGAGCAGTATTGGGCACCCTACCATACGCGGCACAGCAGTCCCTTGAGGTACGCCGACTCGGGAAAAGAGAGCAACACCGGGTGGTCGGGCGCCTGTTGTAACCCTTCCAGAATCTGCACATCGCGTCCCGCATCGACGCTCGCCCCGAATACGATCTTTTGGAAAAGATCGGCACTCACCAAGCCAGAACAGGAAAAGGTCGCCAGCAGCCCGCCGGGGCGCAGCAACTGCAGAGCGAGTAGATTGACGTCCTTGTAGCCACGGCTGGCGCTCGTCACCTGGGATTTGGAGGTGGCGAACTTGGGCGGGTCGAGGATGACCAGGTCAAAGCGACGGCCCTCATCCCGGTACTGTCGCAGACGTTGAAAGACATCGTCCATGACCATCTCTTGCGCGGGACAGCCGTTCATTGCCACATTCTCCTGGGCCAGCGCTAGGGCGTCCGCGGACGAATCGACGTTTGCCACCGACTGCGCCCCCGAGCAACCCGCGTACACCCCAAACCCGCCCGTATAGGCAAAGGCGTTGAGGATATCCGCGCCCTGACAATGGGAGGCGACCAGTTGTCGATTCTGCCGCTGGTCCAGATAGAATCCCGTTTTGTGTCCCCGCCTGACATCGACCAGGAAACGATGGTCGTGCTCGACGATCTCCAGCCGGTCGGGGGGCGCTACACCCCACAGCAGCCCCGTCTCGAGCGAAAGCCCCTCTTTGCGCCGCACCTCGGCATCATCGCGGGCATAGATGCCCTGCGGACCGTTCCAACCATCTCCGGCATACAGGGCCGGATCAGACAACAGGGTTACGATCTCATCGCGACGGAGGGCCATGCCCAGGGTCAAGCACTGCACCACCAGCCAGCTGGCATAGCGGTCCACGATCAGCCCCGGCAGCCCGTCCGACTCGGCATACACCAGGCGGTAGGCATTGGTCCCGGCGTCGATCCTCAAACGGGCCCGCCCCGCGATGGCTCGCCTCAGGCGCCGTCGCCAGAATTCAGCGTCCTGCGGCTCGCCTTCGTCCCAGGTCAGCAAGCGCACCACGATCTGCGACTGCCGGTTCCAGTAGCCGGTGGCCAGGTACGCACCGCTGCTGTCGACCACGCGCACGAGGGCGCCGCCTTGGGGCTGGCCCTCCACCCGTTTGACCGCACCCGAAAAGATCCACGGGTGCCGGTTCAGAACCGGCTTCTGCCGGCCCGGCTTGAGCACCACCTTTGCCTGTTGGGTATCCATGTGGCGAGTATAGCACAGCCCGGGACCCTTGCCAAACAGCACCCATCTTCTGAGCAGCAGCCACGCATTTCCCTGCGCCCTGACTTGACGCCAAACGGCTTGCCTGTTAAAATGGTTCAGACGTGCCCCAGCTAGACACCAGGCACTGGCATCCAAGCCGGGCCAGTATCAGCGGAGAGTAAGGAGACATCGCGTGGCCAAACAGATACTGATCGTCGACGACGAGCCAGGTATCCGCCAACTGCTCAGCCACATGCTCACGGCCCAGGGCTACGACTTGGTACAAGCCGGCTCAGCTACGGAGGCACTGGAAGTGCTATCGGCTCACCCCTGCCAGCTGGCCATCGTGGATCTCCTATTACCCGACGTCAACGGCCTGGAATTGGCCGAAGCCATCCGAATGTTGGATCCCGGGACGCCTGTAATCTTAATGACCGCCTACGGAACGCCGGCCTTTGAGTCCATGGCTGCCCATCCCGCCATCACCCACTATGTGCACAAGCCATTCGACCTAGACCGCTTGTTGGCTCTTGTGAGACGGATCTTACCCCAGCAGCCCTAACCACAGTCGAGGGGAAGCAAAAGTATGAGCGCACAGGCAGGCAAGACAGCCTTGGTATTGGCTGGAGGAGGACTGACCGGCGCCGTCTACGAGATCGGCGCCCTGCGCGCCATTGACGACCTGTTGGTCGATCGTACGGTCAACGACATCGACATCTATGTCGGCACCAGCGCCGGTGCATTTATCGCCTCCGGGTTGGCCAACAGCTTCAGCCCGGAAGCCCTGCTACAGGCGGTGGACGGCTCCCACCCCGATTTTCAGGCTCTCCAGCGTCAGGATATCTTTCGCTTTAACAACCGCGAGTTCTTGCAGCGCGCCCTGTCCCTGCCCGGCACCCTGTTCGGGGCCCTCTCCCACTACCTGCGCCATTCGGGCGACATGACCCTCGTCGATCTTGTTTGGTCCATGACGGAGGCCTTGCCCTCGGGTATGTACGATCTGTCCGCCTTACAGCGCTATGCCCAGCGCATGCTGAACAATCCGGACAGCACAGATGATTTCCGCCAGCTGCAGCGCGACCTGTTCATCATTGCCACCGACCTGGACACCGGCGAACGGATCGTATTCAGCCGGGACGAGCACAATCATGTGCCCATCTCCCAAGCCGTAGCCGCTTCGTCGGCCATGCCCCTGCTCTACAAGCCGATGCGCATCGACAACCACGAATGTGTAGATGGCGGACTGCGCGGCAACGCCAGTCTGGATCTGGCCATCGAAAAAGGAGCTACCCTGGTCATCTGCATCAACCCCCTGGTGCCGTATGACAACCAAGACAAGGACTCCATCCCGTTCTTGGGCCCCGATGGCGGCTATCTGAGCGAAAAAGGCGGGCAGTTCATCGCCTCGCAGATGATGCGTATCGTCACCCACTCTGGCCTGCACTACCACGTCAAGCAATTGCGGCGGCGGCATCCCGGCGTAGACATCATCCTGATCGAGCCGCGCCCGGACGACTTTCAGATGTTCTTCTACAACATCATGCGCTACTCCTCGCGATTGACGGTCGCCCAGCATGGCTTCGAGTCGGTTACGGTTGACTTGGCTGAGGACTATGCTACGTACAAGACGATCCTGGCCCGCCATGGCATCCCCCTCAGCCGCAGGTTGGTCATCAGCGAGATGGCCGAGATCCAGCAATCAGGCTACGATCCCGAGGTCGTTCGCCGCATCCTAGAAAGCCGGCAGCCTGGCTGCCGGCGCAGAG
>JASFOV010000389.1:0-4931 GCA_050116355.1 Anaerolineae bacterium | reverse complement strand
TTGCAGCGGGTTTGGCCCTGGTCGAGGCGCTACAGAAAACGGGAGGCAATCCCGACGCGGACGTCTTGATCGCGGCCATGGCTGGGTTGAGCTTTGACGGGCCAAAGGGGATCTACACCTTCCGCCACGAGGATCACCAAGCTCTGCAGCCGATGTACGTCGTTGAAATGGTCCCCGACCCCGAACAACCGTGGGCTATCCCGCAGCTGATCCGCGAGGCCACCCCTGAGGAGACGGCCCCGCCAGTGAAGGAAGCGATAACTGTGACCAAGGACTTTATCATCGAAACCGACCGGTTGCGTCGCGAATTCGGAGCGCTGGTGGCCGTGGCTAACGTCAGCATCCAGGTACGGCCCAACACCATCCACTCCATCATTGGCCCCAACGGGGCAGGTAAGACGACCTTTTTTAACCTGCTGAGCGGTACCTTGGAGCCGACCAGCGGCCGGGTCTACTACAAGGGCCGGGAGATCACCAACCTGCCACTGCACCGCACGGCCCACTTGGGCATTGGGCGCTCTTTCCAGATCACCAACATCTTTCCCAACTTGACGGTACTGGAGAACATACGCTTGGCCTGCCAAGCGCTGGGCCGGGGCAATTTCCAGATGTTTCGCTCCCACCACGCCTTCCGCGAGTATGAAGAAAAAGCCTGGGCTGTCATCCGCCAGGTGGGCCTCGAATCGCAGGCGTTGCACCTAGCGCGCACGCTGCCTCATGGCGGCCAGCGAAAACTGGAATTGGGTATCATTTTGGCTTCCGATCCAGAATTGTTGTTGCTGGACGAGCCAACGGCCGGCATGGCCGCCGAACAGGTGCCGGAGCTGATGGAGTTGATCCGCAAGGTGCACGAATCCGGCCGCAAGACCATCATGCTGGTCGAGCACAACATGAACGTGGTGATGAGCATCTCCGACTCTATTACCGTCATGCACCAAGGCCAGGTGCTGGCCGAAGGCACGCCGGCGGAAATCGCAGCCAACGAAGTGGTGCAGAGCGCCTACCTGGGCGGGCTCTACGACCTCGGCTAAGACGGGAGGGATGCACAATGGACAATGGAAACCTGCTAGAAGTGCGCGACATCCACACCTATATCGGCCAGTTCCACATCTTGCAAGGAGTGAGTGTGGAGGTGCCGAAAGGCAGCATCGTCGCCCTGCTGGGCCGCAACGGCGCCGGCAAGACGACGACTCTCAAGTCGATTCTGGGCCTGACGCCGCCGCGCCAGGGCAGGATCGTCTTGGAGGGCCGCGAGATCCAGGGCCAACACTGCTTTGACATCGCCTCGATGGGCATTGGCTTCGTCCCGGAGCACCGCGCCATCTTTCGCGATCTAAGCGTGCTGGAGAACTTGCGCATCGCCGAGCGCCAGAACGGGGACTTGGCGCGCAAAGAAGAACTGATCTTCTCCCTCTTCCCCGATCTGAAGCGGCTGATCAAGCTGCCCGGCACCAACCTATCGGGCGGGCAGCAGCAGATGCTGGCCGTGGCCCGTGCCCTGGTGCCCGACAACAGACTGCTGCTCATCGACGAACCCAGCGAGGGGCTGGCTCCCGTCATCATCGAGCAAATGATGGACGCCATCCGCCAGCTCTCGTCCGAGACGACGGTGCTGCTCGTGGAACAGAACTTTGTCGTGGCCAGCCAGCTGGCTGCAAGCTACGTCATCATCGAAGAGGGCCAGTCGGTCCAATCAGGCCAGATGGATGACCTGCGCCAAGATCAGGAGACGATTCACCGCTACCTGGGGGCGGCGTAGAGGTTGGAGGAGCGGACAATGAACAAGCTGTGGACAATGCTCCGTCGAGACCGGACCCGTGTCATTACATTCGCGGTCCTCATTGTGCTATTCTTGATGGCCGTAGGCGGGATGAGCACCAAGGATTGGGTGATCACCACCCTGCGCGGCTTTTCGACGGGCGCCGTTGTCTTTCTTGTGGCCGCCGGCTTTTCGATCATCCTGGGTCTGATGGATGTGCTCAACCTGGCCCAAGGCACGCTGTACATGATCGGCGCCTACGTGGGCTGGACCGTCTATGTGCGGCCTGATACCTTTGTCGACCTTGTCACCCCATTGGCCCTGATCAGCGCCGGGTTATTGCTCCAACCGCTCTGGAGCCGGCTGCTTGACCGCCTGACCCTGTCCCACCGGGTGGCGCGCATATGGCCCTGGATCGTCCTGCTCTTGGGTGTGGCATTGTTAGTGTTCACCGTTGCGCGGGTTCCTCTGGCCATTTGGGATGCGGAGAACTACAGCGACAGCCCCATTAGTTGGACTCAGGCCTTTGACACCGGTCAACTCAGCACCCGCATCGAGCCTGCCGGGTGGCAGGATTTATCGCCGCTGGTTGGTCTCTTCGCACTGCTGGCTGGGGGTGCCCTCATCTCGGCCGCCCTGACCGGCTTTGGCCGGCAGCAAACAGCCGGCCCGGGCGCCGACAGCCGGGCCCGCCGGCTGCCGTGGCAGACAATCGCCATTATACTGGTCCTGATCGCCATCGGGTTGGGCGCCTACCTGGCCAACGACGCTCTCACCAACTTTTTGCTGAACATGAATCGCAATTGGCTATTCTTCCTGGCGCTGGTCATTGCTACCCTAACCGGCCAAGGGCTGGGATCCTTGATGGAAGCGACCCTCATCCGCCCTCTGTACGAGCGGGCCCTGTACCAGATCATGCTTACCTTTGGGCTGAGCTTTGTCGGTATCGAGGTAGTACGGGCCATTTGGGGCCGCCAGGGCTTTACCATGGCCAAGCCGCCCCTCTTTGCCGGTACCGGCGAGGGCTGTCCGGCCACCAACTTGGCCGGCTGGCTTCAGTACCACTGCTCCACACTGGAGGTGACCATCGGCGGCGAGATGACCCGCATCCGCGTCTATAACGAGCTGTTCGTGCCTCTGGTGGGCCTGGTGGTGCTCGTCGTCGTCTGGATCGTGCTCCAGCGCACGCGGCTGGGCATGATCATCCGCGCCGGCGTGCAGGACAGCGACATGGTGGAGGCCCTGGGTATCAATGTGCGCCAGGTCTTTACCCTGGTCTTTGGCCTGGGCGTCTCTATTGCGGCCCTGGGTGGGATCGTGTCCGCCCCGGCCACCGGCCTGTCGGACTTGATGGGCGGCGACCTACTGTTAGGCGCGCTGGTGGCCCTGGCCATCGGCGGACTGACCAGTTATCCCGGCGCAGCGGTTGGGGCGGTGCTGGTCGGGCTGGTCCAGCAATTCATGATCAAATACGGCCAGATCGGCATCAATCTCCCGTTCCTGGACGAGCCCTTCAAGCCAACGCCGCCGCTGATTCCGGCTTCGACGGTTCTGATGATGATCATCATCCTGGTGGTCATGCCCCACGGCCTTCTGGGTCGAAAGGAGTGAGCCATGGCTGCATCGACACTGACCCCAGAGACAAAACAGAACCCCATGGTGGCTTGGTTCAAGGGCAACCTGCCCTTGCTGGTGGTGGTGCTCATCCTGGTGGCCTTGCCCTTTGCCATCGGCCTGTTCAATGGCGACTCGATTGGTGATGTACTGACTAACGAGTCGGGCAACTCCAAATTCATCCAGGGCTTGTTGATCGAAGTCTTTATCCTGGCCGTCTTTGCCATCAGCTACGACCTGGTATTGGGTATCACCGGCCTGATCTCCTTCGGGCATGCCATGTTCTTTGCCGTGGGCGCCTATCTGACCGGCGTCTTGCTCAAGAGCTTTGGCTGGACCCTGCTGCCGACGATCCTTGCTGTGATCATCGCCGGCATCGTCCAGGCCCTATTGTTCAGCATCGTCCTGCCCCGCGTCAAGGGGATTACCTTCGCCCTGGTCACGCTGGGCATGGCCTCGGTGTTCGACATCGTGATCGGCACGCGCGAGCTGGCACCCTATACCGGTGCCGATGTGGGCCTGCAGGGCATCCCCCGGCCCGAGATCCTGGATCCAGTGGCACGGCTGCGCTTCTACTTTATCGCGCTGGCCTTCACCGTACTGATCTACCTGCTGTACCGGCGCTTTGTGGATTCGCCCACCGGGCGGGTGTGCATTGCCATCCACAACAACGAGGGCCGGGCGCGGATGCTGGGCTTTAACACCTTCTACTTCAAACTGGCGGCGCTGACTGTGGCTTCCATCACCGCTGCTCTGGCCGGCCTGCTCAATGCCCTTTACAAACCGATTGTCAGCCCTGAGATCGCCAGTATGAGCTACACCGTCGATGCCCTGCTCATCATTTTGATCGGTGGCATGGGCACTCTAAGCGGGGCGATGGTCGGCGCCGCGATCTACCGGCTGTTGGATTTCTATCTGTTCAAATGGTTCGGCGAACCAGCCGGATTCATGCTGGGCGCCATCTATGTCATCTTTGTGCTGTTCGTGCCCTATGGCATTGTCGGCACCTGGAAACTGCGCGGCTTCCACTGGCGGCAAGGCTGGGAGCGCCTGCTGGGGCTGCTTACCGGGGAGAGAGAGGGATCAGCGGAGAAAACCTGAGAGCAACGCTCTTCTCTTCTCCAGCTGCTTCGCAAAGCCCGGGCAGCATAATGTGACCAGCAAACACGCCGGGCTGCCCAGCGCCACCACGAACTCCTTCCTGTCTATCTTTTTCCAAGAAGGTTGGCGCTCAGAGGAATGAGGGCCAGGAAAAAGAGCCCGCCGCTGACAAGGGAGCCCAAGCTCAGCAGCTCATTCTGGAGGACAATGCCCACCATGCCAGCGAGGGAAGCCGCACCACTCAAGGCCAACAAACCACCCGGCAGCCGCATCCTCCGGTCGCGCTGGAACAAAAGCAAACCAAAGATGAGCGAGGGGATGCCCAGGATGGCGTAGCCCAGGTTGTTCAGCACGTTCACCGCTGAACCGGGCCAGCTCTGGACCATTTGGGCCAGAAGTAGGGACGATCCGGGCTGCAGGTCCACTAAGCGGGGCACGATGGTGATCTGTGATAGGT
>JASFOV010000388.1:0-4951 GCA_050116355.1 Anaerolineae bacterium | reverse complement strand
GCCGATCTCAACAAGCTCCCGGTACGCGTGTACCTCTATTTCCTGATCGGCGAGGTGGAGCTGACACTGACGCTGCTGATCCGGGACCAGTTCGCGGCCCAACCGGAGCAGGCGCTGCAGATGCTCAGCAGCAAGCGACAGCGGGAGCTGGAAGCGCAATTGGCGGCGCTGACCGAGGAGAACATCGGGGTCGACCCGGTGCAACTGCTGCGCTTGTCGGATGTGATCAACATCGTGGCCAAGCATGAGGGGCTGCGATCGCAGCTGGGCTTTGCCTCCCGCCGCGCGGTGGAGAAGGCGCTGGGCGGGCTCAACGACTTGCGCAACCGGACGATGCACCCGGTGCGCCCCCTGCTGGCGCACCTGCCGGACGACATGGAGCGGTTGCAACGGTACGGCCAGGAAGCGGGCGAGATCCTGCGCCGGTTGGAGGCGGAGGGTTGAGAGGGAAGCGGCTGGAGGCTAGGCGCCCTTGAGCAACTCGGCCAGCAGCAGGATGGCGGCCTGCTTGTCCAAGGGCTCGTTGTTGTTGCCGCATTTGGGGCTTTGGATACAGCTTGGACATCCATCCTGGCAGGGGCAGTCGCGGACGGCGTCGTAGGTGGCCTGCCACAAGCCGGCCAAGAGGTCGAAGCCCTTTTCGGCGATGCCCACGCCGCCGGGGAAGGCGTCGTAGATGAACACCTGGGCCTGGCCTGTATCGGGATGTTGGGGCGTCGACAGCCCGCCGATGTCCCAGCGGTCGCACATGGCAAAGAGGGGCAGCAGGCCGATGGCGGCGTGCTCCACGGCGTGCAAGCCGCCCACCGGGTTCAGCCGGCGGTGGCCGGCCTGGGCCAGGAGCGACTGCGGCACGTCCCACCACAGGGCGACGGTCTCGAAGGTCTGGGGCGGCAGATCCAGATCCTCGACACTCAAAATCTCCTCGCGGAATTGCTGCACACGGCGGTAGCCGATCACCTGCTGGGTGACCCGCACCCGGCCCAGGTAGGCTAGGGCCGGTCCGTGAGCACGGCGGGCCGAGACCTGCACGATGCGCACATCGTTGACCTCGCGGGGCTGGGTGTAATAGTTCACACGCACCGGCTCCAGCAAAGCATGTCCCACCTCCAGATCCAGCTCGCGCACGAGAAAGGACTCCCCCTGGTGAAGGTAGATGGCGCCGGGGTGCACGCGGTAAAGGGCCGAGGCGCCTTCGATCTCCTCCAAAATACGGTAGCCGGCGGCCGCGTTCAGCAGCGCCAGCCGCGATCCGGCCATGGCCCGCAACGACACCTGCTCAGCGGGATAGACGCCGGGACGCGGGTACCACCGGTCGCCGCGGTATTGCAGCTCGCCCGAGTTCTCCAGACCGACCATGGCCGGCACAAAGCCGGCGCCGAACAGAGCCTCATCGTCGCTCGGCGGGCCCTGGTCCGTGGATCGCCAGGGGACCACCCCGGACGGCAGCGGCGGTCGCGGGCGGTCGTCCGGCCGGTCGGGGAGGGATGGCGAGCGAGTGGGCCGACGGGATCGGGCCCGCCGGCGGGCGGGCAGGGCGCGTCGCGGGGCGCGGCGGGTCACCGGCGCGGGTTGGGCCTCGACGGGTGCGGTGCCGGTCGAAAGGGGCAGCTCGTGGGCGGCGCAGGGCAGGTGCTGGGCCAGGACGTAGGGATTGGCCGGGTCCAGCAGGGCGTGCTCGTGGGGACGGCCAAAGAGGTCGCGGGGATGGCGCATGTAGTACTGGTCCAGGGGATCGTCGCGGGCGATGAGCACCGACAGGGCGCGACGCGTGCCGCGTCCAGCGCGACCGGCCTGCTGCCACAGGCTGGCGATGGTGCCGGGAAAGCCGACCAGCAGCGCAGCATCCAGATCGCCGATGTCGATGCCCAGTTCCAGCGCCGAGGTGGCAGTCACGCCCAGCAAGGGGCCGCCCGGGCGCAGCGCCCGCTCGATCTGGCGGCGTTCGTCGGGGCGGTAGCCGGCGCGGTAGGCGCGCACCCGGTCAGCAAGAGATGGGGATTCGTCTTGCAGGATGCGGCGGGCATAGAGCAGGAGCAGCTCGGCCACGCGGCGGGCACGGGTGAAGGCGATGGTCCGGATGCCGGCTTGGATCAAGCGGGCAAAGAGGCGGGCCGCCTCGATGTTGGGGCTGCGGCGTGCAGCCTGGGCACGATCGACAAAGGGGGGATTCCACAACACAAACTGGCGGGCGCCACGCGGAGCGCCGTCGTCCACCTCATCGACGACGACCGGCTCGACGCCGGCGAGGCGGTGCAGATGCTCGCCGGGATTGGCGATGGTGGCCGAGCAAGCCACGATCTGCGGCGTCGAGCCATAGCGGGCGCAGAGGCGCCACAGGCGACGCAGCACGCAGCCGACATGCGAGCCAAAGACGCCGCGGTAGACGTGCGCCTCATCGATGACCACGAAGCGCAGGTTGGCGAAAAAGTCCGCCCACAGGGTATGGTTGGGCAGGATGCCTAGGTGCAGCATGTCGGGATTGGTGAGAATCACGCGCGCCTCGCGGCGTACCCGGGCGCGGGCGCGGTTGGGCGTATCGCCATCGTAGGTGGCGAACCAGTGGCCGTCGAACCGGTCACCAGCCAGTTGGCGCAGCCCCCGGAGCTGGTCATGGGCCAGGGCTTTGGTGGGAAAGAGATACAGGGCCCGGGCGCCGCGGTCCTGTAGCAAGGCCTCGAGCACGGGCACGTTGTAGGCCAATGTCTTGCCACTGGCCGTGGCGGTGGCCAATACGACGTGTTGCCCGGCGCGCACGGCATCAATGGCGCGGGCCTGGTGGCGGTAGAACTTGTCCACGCCGTTGGCGCGCAAGGCGGCTTCCAGGGCGCCAGGCAGAGACCGGTCGAGCCGGGCATGGCGCGCCCGGCGGGCCGGCAGGCGCTCAACGTGCACGATCTGGCCGCGATAGCCCGGCAGCTCGTCGATCTGACGCAAGAAAGCAGCAGTGTCCATGGCGGCCATTGTACCACAGAAGGTGATTTAGCTCAAATGTTCTACTGTCCGGATTCTGTGTGTTTGTTGGTGGGGTGTCGGTTGCACAGCTACCAGCGGGCCGGATGCCTTTTCCACCGAAAACCAAACCGCTCGCTGGCCTCTAGGGCCAACGAGCGGCGGACCAGAATGATGGCTTTTTCGGGGGCGCCCTTCTCTTCTCGTCTGACTGATACGCAGTTCGACGATTGTGTCTTCACCCCATATACCGACGAACCCCCCAAAAAGGATACGGGTGATCTGGCGATCTGGCCGATTGTAACCAAATCTGAACTATTATGAAGGCTGGGGGTAGGCCGCTGTCCAACCCCAGCGGCCTCACGGCCCGCACAGAACCAGCGGCAGGTAATGGGCTGTCCACACAGAGATGTAGCCAGAGCGGACGAGGGAATCGCTACCCTGCGTGCTGCTGACTGTGAGGCGGACGTCGTACTTGCCGCGGGACGTATAGGTGTGCGTCGGATGGGGAAGCGTACTGGTCCATCCGTCCCCAAACTCCCAAAGGCTGGTCGTGTAGCTGCCGACCGAGGTGTTGGTAAAGGTCACGTTCAGCGGGGCGGCCCCGCGGGCGGGCGTGATCGCAAAGCGGGCCAGGGCAGGCACCACGCGGATCCAGTGCGGACGGGTGAGGGTACCGGCGCCGTAGGGTCCCCCGACGGTGAGCGCGACGGTGTAGACACCCAGCAGGCCATAGGTGTGGGTCGGGCTCTCGACGGCGCTGGTGATCCCATCGCCAAAGGACCACAGGCTGGTCTCATAGTCGTAGCGCGAGGTATTGGTAAAGGTCACGGCCAGGGAGGGAAGCCCTTTGGTCGGCCACGCTACAAAATCCGCCTCCGGCGGCGCGTGGATAGTGATGGTGTGCGTGCCTGTCACGGCGACGTCGTCCTGCACGGCGGTGACTGTGATCAGCTGTGGCCCCGACACGTGCCACGATAGAACCAAGGTGTCACTCAGGCCGCTGGTGTGGGTGGCCGGTGGCCGGTTCGCGACCCGCCAGACGTAGGTGAGCGGCAGGGTGGCCGTGACCGGGCTCACCGTCGCGGTGAAGCTGTACGCGGTCGCTGCTGTACCAGTAAGGGGGCCGCTCACTTCGATGGCCGTCGGCGCGCGCACAATACGCAAGGCGACCGCGCCATAGATGCCCCACGGCTGGCCATTGGCCAGGGGGGCGAACTCCTCCCAACGGACGGTGAAACTCCAGGTGTCGTAGCAGCCATAGAGCAGGGTATCTTCCACTACGTCGTAGCCTACGGCCGTCACAAAGTGATCGGTGCGCCCATCGCCGCCGGTATCGACCAGAAGGACCAGCGGGCGACCAGCGTCGATCTCGGCACGAAAGACATCCCAGTTGAGAGTCGAGCCCATGTACAGATTGTCCGACGTGGCATGGTAGGCCGGGGAGCCCATCAGGTGGACGTAGCTCTCCATGGCCGGACCCACCGGCGAGAACCAGCTCCAGCCGTAACAGTTGGAGTAATGGCTTTGCGATGTCTTCATAAAGTCGGCGACGCAGTCGTCGGGGTGTTCGTCGCCCGCGGGCGGTTCCGATTTGTCCGGCCGCACGTAGGGATCGCAGTCCAGGGGCAGGCAGTAGTCGCTGTAGTTGCTGGCCGATCCCTCGCTGGCGATCATGTGGCTCACGGCCAGGGTGTGGGTGGCAGCGCTGCCCGGTACCAGGAGGTCAAAGCCGTTGCCATCCCAATAGCCGATGACCATCCCGGCGGCGGTGGGCCCACAGCCATGGTGCCAGTCATAGGCGGGCACGCCGGGAACCACGACAGCCTGGGGCGATGCCCTGCGGAGCCCGGGTACGCTCACGCCGGGCGGCGGTTCGGGCCCGGTGGTGCTCTGGGCATCGGTCACGAGGTGCGGGTACGGGCTGGTGGAAGGCGGTCGGGCAGCCACGTCCATGGGGGCCTCGCGCGGCAGGCCGGGAGGCACCGCGGCTGTGTCC